>SVKJ01000023.1 GCA_015068525.1 Oscillospiraceae bacterium
TATCTTCACTTAAAGTTAGTCCGTACCATTTTGCAAAATCTTTCACATCTGCTATAGCTCTTCCGTTTAATAATAAAACAGGATTTGCCATATATTTAACTTCACCTTTATATGTTACGTTTACAACATTTGGAACAAGTCTTACGGTCGGGTCTTTTATCACATTTGGTTCAGCCCCGTCCTGTCTTTCCTTTATCGGTTTAAATTCAGGAACATTTTCGGTAAGTTTTATATAGTCGATATAAAATTCACCGCTTGTTGAACTTCCGTAAGCCTGAAGAACAATCTGGTCAACTCCGTCGCCTGTAAATTCGTTATACCAGGTTTGTGAGTATGCCATAACTCTGTTATTTTCTTTATCATGCCATACATTTGTTGCTCTTTTTATATCAAGAGTTGCAGAACCTAATTTTTCATTTTCCAGTATAACGCCTGTTTCTTTATTTACAGGGTCAATTCTTACTTTTACAGTAAACCACTGATTAGCATAATCTGCACCTTTATTGAAAACATTGTTTCCGCCTGAGTTTACAAAACAAAGTGTGTCGGCTGCTCCTGAGAATTTAATAAGCCTGAATGCATTTGCCCCGCCGCCCTTAAAGTCCATAATGAAACCGAAACCTGCTGTAGTGGTTGGGCAGAATTTCATTCTTAACTCCATTGTAACAGGTTTACCTGTTTTAGGAACCGAAAGGGTAATTGATGGTGCACCTGTTGTATCATGATAATACAAGCAGTTTTTTCCTTTCTGATCAGGAGTATCGTAAGCTACAATTGTTATAGGGTCATTTGCTGTATCTTTTACTGTCACACTTGTTGGTTTTGAGCCTTCGGCATATGAAGTAAAATCTTCAAAGAATATATCGTCTTTTGTTTTAACTATACCTTTTTTGGCGCCTTCTTCAGGTCTTGGTTCTCTTATAGCATATGCAAAGCCTGTAACCGAGAGGGCAAGTAATAAAGATACTATTAAAAGCAAACTAATTATTTTTTTCATTTTTCTTTCCCTCCTTATTTAATAACAAAGATTGCTCTTGGAAGGTGATATACATAGTTATAAGTATGAACTACAACTTTTGTTAAGTCTGCACCTGCTTCAGTATATGTTACAATATCATTTATACCGCCTGCATAGACCATATTATCGCCTTTTTTAGATGAATCATAAACTGTTATAGGAAGTCTGTCATTAAAGTTTAAAGAACGGTAACCCGCTACAGTTCCCCCTGACACACCGTTGTAAACATTTTCTATATCGGAAATCTTGTATTTTACAAGTGTTCCGTTGTCATCTACAGGAATTCCGTCATAGGAAACTACATACTGCATACCTTCATTATTTGCTTTATACGGATAAACCAAAGTTGCAAACTGGCTTCTGTTGGTTGTATTATCATTTTTATATGCAATGTTATTATATACTTTATCGGTTGATACTAAATATCTTATCTGGAAGGATTCGATTGAATTATCGTAACTGCTTATTGCAAGATACAAAATATCCCCCGGTTTTAAATCTTTTGCTTTAACTGATATTTCACCGGTACTTGTAAGGTCAGGGTCGCAAAGGAAAGTTTCTGCAATATTATTTGTAAGTGCATATAATTTAACTTTTGGCTGACCTTCTTCGTCAACTGTGCTGGTTACTTTTTTAACCATTGTCATAAATCCTGAACTTGCAGTCTGATATGCACCGATACCTACTGACGGATGAATAAATAAGTCAGGCAATGTGCTTTCTTTATCTATATAATAAGCAAACATTGTGTGACGGTTTGCATCAACATTATATTTTAAACCATTTGAAAATACATTTCCTGAAACGGTTACACCGTAACTGTCATCATTTGCAGAAATAGGATATAAGAATACAGGTGTCACAGCATCAAATGCTATTCTTGAGCCTATCATACGAATCTGACCTGTTACAACGCAGGTTGCGTTATCTTCTGATTTCTGGATAAATAAAACATCGTCAGGCTGCATTGTATTTTTTGTAGCCTGTGCACCCAGACTGTTTAAAACTGTATCAATCATATTGATTTTGCCGTCAGAGTTTAAGCGGTATCTTACCATTGTGTTATATCTTTTGCTTCCCTGCGGTCTTGATTCGGTTTTCTTTGATGCACTTTCTAAAATTGCTTTAACAGCTGTTATATCACTTTCGTAATCAAGTTTATAATACGGACTTCTGCCATCAACCTTAAGATTTTTTGCAGGATAAAATTCCTTCATTGTGCCATCTTCAGTTAATATAACAAATCGAGCATAAGATATATCGCCTTTAGGGTCAATTATTGTTTTTACCATACCCCATTTTTCGCTTGAAGATTGTGCTTTTTCGATTAAGGTTATTTTACCGAATTTGTTTACAAGGGCTCTGACCTGTCTTCCCATAAGGGTAGAATCAAAATATTTAGCACCATAAACTGTTAAGTCATATAAGCTACCGTCAATTTCAACAGTTTTTGTAACACCATCATCATTAAGAGTCATAAGTGTACCTGTTACTGTGTTTTCAGAAACATAGGCTCTTATATATCCCTGATATGCATCAGGTTTTGATTTATAGATAGCAACAGTTGCTCCTTCTTTTATTTTACCAAAAGTGATTTCTTCGCCCTGTTCATTATAGATAATGGTATATGGGTCATTTACTGTGTTATCAAGAACTTCTTTTTTAGAAGGATTCTTTTTATCATAAATAGTACTGGTGTCACTTGCTTTTTTACCTACTACGATTTCTTCGTAAGCATCTATATATACTACATCGGCAATACCATCTGCATCATTATCTAATAGCCTTACTTTACCGTCTAACTTGTTGCCGCCTAAATCGTTAAGTATTGCCATATTAAAAGCAGATTTTGTAGAAACGCCGTTATAGATTATAGCTGCGCCTCTTTCATATTTTAACTCTACTGCTTTTCCTTTTTCATTTGTATATCTTACTTTATAGTCAGAAATTGATGTAATATCTATTATATCTACTTCTTCAATTGAATTTCTTCCCCACTGCTCACAGATGAATTTAAGAACATTTTTTGTTTCTCCTTCTACATAGTAAGCATTAACATTATATCCTAACAAATCATTTGGCATAAGTTTACCGATATCGATATTAACTCCGCCTACTGAAATTGAATAAGGATTTAAATCATTAGGGCCAACAAGAGCTGATAAGTCAATTTCGTCAACAACGCCTGTAACTTTTCTTGCTTTAAAGCTTTGATACATTAAAGGTTCGCCTTCAACAAGGCTAACGCTTGTTCCGTCTTTTGAATAGTACTCTTGTCCTAAAATATTGGTATTTAATGCATTGAATATTAAGTTTATTGCTATTTCATCAGTAACAACTGTTTCAGTTGCAATGTTTATATTCTTTAAAAGTCCGATATTTGATGCGGTAAAGAAATATCCTCCGGGATATCCGTTATTTGCTTCTGCCACATCGGTATATCCTAACAGTCTTATCATATATACTATTGCTTCCATAAAGGTAACAGTATCTTCAGGTTTAAAAGAACCGTCCGAATATCCAAGTGACAAACCTTTTTCTTTTGCCATTTTTATATATGGAAAATAGATGTGGTCACTCGGTACATCAGAAAATGAATATCCATCCGTAACACTTCCAACAAAATCGCCAAGTCCCGCCGCTTTTATTATCATTGCTGTAAATTCGGCTCTTGTTAATTCTCTTTTTGAAACAGTAAATTCTTCGTCAATAATTTTAAACGCTCTTAAAACGCCTTCCATTTCAGCAAAACTATCAGGAGTTTCATAACCTGCACCATAGGTTAAGGCAAATGGGAAACTACTTAAAATTAAAGTAAATACAATTACTAAAGATAATATTTTTTTCATATTCTCATTCCCTCCTATTCCTTAATAAGTTCATATACAATTTTTGCACATTCGGCTCTTGTTACAGAACGTTTTGGTTCAAAATTGCCATTTCCTGTTCCGTATAGGACACCTAAGTTTTTAAGTGTATATACTGCGTCTTTTGCGTAAGAAGAAATTTCACTGTCATCATTAAAGATTTCTTCCGATGCTTCATTTTTATTTAATACTCTTGCTATCATTACTGCTATATCCTGTCTTGAAAGTTCAACACTAACACCAAATACTCCATCGCCAATGCCATTTATAATACCGTTCTGGGCTGCGATTTTTACATATTCATAGTACCATTCGGTATCAGATACATCAGTAAATAATTTATCTTCATCTTTAGCCTGTAAGTTAAATGCTAAAACTAAGATTTTTGCAAATTCTTCTCTTTTTATAGAACGGTTTGGCTCAAAGTTGCCGTTATCCATTCCTTTTAATATGCCTTTTTCATTTAAATATTTTGTTGGTTGATAAGCCCAGTGGTCAGTTTCAACATCACCAAAATATTTACCTTGTTCTGTTTTTAAATCGTCTATATGTAATGCTCCCTGACCTGTTACGCCTGTCCCTTGTGCAGGGGTTATAACAGGGCTTGATGGTCTTGCAGTTCCGCCGCCAACTCCGCCAACTGGTGGAGGAGGAAGTATCACTGCATTTAAGTAGGCAATTGATAAATTATTAAGTTCAGTACTTAAAATACCTATACTTGCAAATGGACCTTTATTTACAAGCTCTGAAACAAGGTTAGCTTTATCCAAAACATTATTGTAATTTGACATATCAAGTGTTAAATATGCACCGTATGTATCAATTATATCTTGTGTTCCCGAAGGATTTTCAGGATAGTTTATAGATGTAAATAATATCGCTCTTCTTATACGGTCATCTAAATCGGATACATTTGTAATCTTTGCATTTGATATTGCACCGTTTACAACTGCATCTGAAACTACCTGATGTGATGCAGGGTTAATTTTTGATAATAAAGTTGTAAGGAATGCAGAATCAGAGAATGCAAATGTCAAAATAAGGTCTGAAACCGAAATTGAAGTACCATTATTTAATTTTGCTATAATAACTGATTTATTATATGCTTCAACAAATTTAGTAACATCATCATCATTTGATACTGTTGGTTTTACACTGTACGCTTCTTTTATAAGACCATATAAAGTTTCTATAACATCTTCTTCTTTTAAAGTATCAAAGCAAGATGTATCTATACCAAGAATTAAATCTGTTATATTGTTATCATCCTTCATACCAAGCTGAAGTTTAATATTTGCAACTGCAGTTTCTTTATCCTGGTCTTTATAGATTTCTTCATATACTTTTTCAATTTCTATTTTCTTTTGTGAAAAAGATGCATGTAAGAATGATTCACTTAGAGTTTGTGCATCAAGGTATGCAACATAATTTCCAGCAACATCAGGGAATGTTACACTCTTTTCCCAGATACCATCGCTATTCGCTTTTGCCATATCAATTACTGCTGCATTAACATTTAGTTCTGCTATGCTAAATTGAGAAAGTGTTTTATTTGGATGTGCCACAAAGAATGTTACATATTGGTTTGGTGTGCCTTTACCGTAAACTATAACATTGCCCGGCTTTGAATCGTCTGCCGTAAGTACAATCGATTTATCAGTATCTGAAATTACAGGTGTGTGAGCATATTCTCCCCCAAATACCACTTTTTCATATACTGCTTTTTTGTTATTTGTATCAGTTGTATCATAGATATATGCTTCTACAGTTACACCATTTATATCGTTTGGTAATGTAACAGTTGCACAAAGCTCATCATTATATGAGCCTGTTGCATATTCTTTAGTTACAGAATTTACTGAACTTCCTACTAAAACTCCGTCTTTTTTAGTAAGAGTTACAAATGTTAATTTTTTCTTATTTACATTTAAATTGTTAAAATCTAGTTTTAACTCAACTGTTGTGTTATTTTTTGTAAGAGTTGCATTTTTAACTTCGACCTCAGCAGTTTCGGAAACACCCATTTCTTCATAAGTTTTATGGTTAAATTTATATACCTTAGTCGTTACGCCGTCCTGTGCAGTTACTTTAATTTTTGTTACATTATCTTCAGTTGTTACAACTGCATTTGCATGGCTGTTATTTAAGATATATTTAAATGAAGGTGTTTGCCCTTCTTTAACCCCAATATTATATTCATATTTGGTTTCAGAAAAGTTATCAAGCACTAATGCATCTTTAATTTCTACTGATTTTAATGTTGCAACAGAACTTTTTACTACAGGATAGTAATCTATTACAGCACCTGATGTTGATAAATTTGTCTGAATAACAGCAATCAAATCATCCACATTATCATCAGGAACATCAAGTGTAAAGGTAAGTACTTTTTTCCCCTGTGCAAGTTTTGTTCTTACAAAATCGGAAACATCAAATACCAATGTCCCGTTAGTTGCAAGAGCTGATGCACTAACAGTATCAATAACTTCGGCTCCTACAGGATTAGAAATACCGTTTAAAGTATTATTAAAAGTTGCTGTTGTTCCTGTCCATGTATCATTTAAAGTAGTAAGTTCTCTTAACTGCACTTTTCCTGCATAGTTACGTTTGTTATAGAATTTAACAGTTAATGTAAATTTACCGTTTGTATCACCTGTTACAGAAGATAAATCAAATCGGATTAAAGGTAAAGATGTCCATGAACTTGTGCTTATACCTGTACTGTTTTTGTTAAGCGGAAACCACGAAGTAGTTGTCCACGCAGAATCACCGCTTGACGGATTAACCTTAGTGATTGCTGAAACCGGCTGTGAAAATCCTTTATCAACACTTACTTCATAAGGTTCACGGAAAGTGAATTTATATGTATTTTCAGTGTGCCCGTCCGTTACTTTTACTAAAGTGTAGTCACCTAAATAGTCTGCTGACTTTAACACTTGATAACTTGCTGTGTTATCATTAAGTGTGTAATTAAGTTGTGGTAACAAGGCTTCTTTATCATCTACTATAATATCATAGGTATATGTGCCCGATGTTAAAGATGGGATTAAAGTTGCTCCCGTTACCGTTACACTTTTTAGTTCTGCATCTGTTACATCTGCTGATACACTCATTGGTATCATAGATAACATAAATGCAAAAACTAAAATAAGTGATAGGTATTTTTTCATTTTTTTAGCTCCTTTCAATTAATTAGGAATTAGGATTTAGGAATGAGGAATGAATGTACGCAAAACATACCATTCGGTGTTTTGCGGTTTTTAAGGTTCATTTTTTATTAAATTCAAAAACGCACTACGCGTTTTTACCTTTATTCCTGATTCCTCTTTCCTCATTCCTAATTAAAAACAATCCGGATTGTTTTACATAGCGTCATATCTTTTTTGTGCTGCGTTTTGTGCTTTTAATACTTCGTCAGCACCTGCTGCTTTCATATCAGCTAAGAATTTATCCCATGAAGGCTCGCTGCCTTTTTTAGATAAAATATATTTTGCGGCAAATTCTTCGCCGATTTTTCTTAAGTTTAGGTCATATTTTTCTACGATTTTTGCTTCTTCTTCTGTATATGTAAGAAGTGGTTGTTGAGGTAAGAAACCATCAGTTTTTGCGTTCATTATGTCCTGAGCTTCCTGTTCTTTTTCGGTATAATTAAAGTAAACGCATCTTTTATCGTATCTTCTTGCAAGAACTGATACAAATAATCCGTATTTTGCTTCCAAGTCTGTAATACCGATTGCTTTACCTTCTTCAAAGCCTAAATATTCTGCTTTTGTTTTATCTTCGTTCCAGTTAAATGTTACGCCCTCGATACCGCATGTTGTAAGTTCGGCACCGCCTTCAGATAGAAGATAGTCTAATATTTTAAATGATAATTTTTTATTTTCATTATTGGTTACCATTATTGCTCCGCCTACAGGAGAGATTGTTATAACTTTCTGAGTCGGGCCTACAGGATTACCATATCTTAAGTCATATTCAGGGACAGTCTGAGCAGTTTGTTCTTTTAGTTGATCAAGTCTTCCTATCCAGTCATAAGTTACGAATGCTTTGTCTGCCTGTGTCATTTTTGCAGTCCATGACGGTTGAGTTGATGTTATAAATTCTTCATCAAGTAATTTTTCATCGTATAATTTTTTCATATAGTCAAGGAATTCTTTAAATTCAGGTCTCATTGAAGAATAATTCCAAATGCCTGTTTTTTCATCGTAGCTCATACCAGGCCACTGCTGAACACCCCAACTTGCTCCAAGTTGATTTAAAATGGTTATGCCTGATTTTGTTACAAGCGGTGCTGAAGATGGATATAATTCTTTTAACTGTTTTAAAACCTGATAAAATTCTTCAGGGTTGTTCCACATTTTTATTCCGTGCTTATCAAATATATCTTTTCTGTATAACATACCATGGTTTACATCACGGTTAACTCCGTAAGATGGAATCTGATATAATTTACCGTCAGACGCTCTCCATGCTTTGTTTACTGTTTCAGTACCCATTTCTTTGGCATTATCAATGAATATGTATTTGAAGTTTGGCATTTCATCTAAGTGGTCATCAACTGCAGCGAATGCTCCCTGAACACCATAATCATTGATTTCCTGCATTGTAAATCCGCCTTTAAATATATCAGGCATTTCATCAATACCGCCTGCCATTAAGATTTTTGATTTTTCTTTAAGGCTTGCTGTCGGGATAGCAACGATTTCTATACTAGCCCCTGTTCTTCTTGAAAGTTCTTTTACGATTACAGAATCGGTAAGCCCAACATTAGAGGAATCTACCATTATTGAAATTTTTGTACCTTTCTTATCAAAAGGAAGTTTTAAGCCACCTGCTTTTTCTTCAAAGAGTTTAATTTCTTCTTTGGTCATCTTTGCAACATCGGCTCCGCCATCGTTTTTAGCACAACCTGCCATCAAAGATGTAGCCATAACTAAACTTAATGCTAATGCTAATAATTTTTTCATTTTTCTCATTTCCTTTCTTTTCTCTTTTTTATGATATATCTACTGTTATTTTACCGCAAGGTGTAAATTTTCCCTTTAAGGCATCTATTATATATTTATCGCAATCTGCCCCGTAAGGTGTTGTTATAATTCTTTTTGCTCCCTTAAACTTTGAAAGTTCATAAGGATTGCCTACATGTATTATGGCAGCAGTTTTATTAAGGTTTGCCTGAATTAAACTTTCTGCTCTTTTTGTTATATTATCGCTTCCTAAATAACTTGAAGTTTTGCAGAATATGTAAAAAATCACCTCGTCAGATTTTGAAATTTTATCACATACACTTTCAATTTCTATCTGGTTTGGAAACTCATTTATTAAAACAACCTCGGAACCAGGGAACGCTTTTAAAAACTCTTCTTTCTTTTTTAACACGTTTTCTTTTGAGTAAAGATAAGATGCTTCAAGTTCACGGCTCATTCCCATATCTTCATATGAGTTTTCGTGGAATAAAACAAATAATTTTTTTGTATCAAAGTCAAGCTGAGGTGTTATCCCATCTTCATTTTTAATAAAGGAAATACTTTTCATTTTAGCCTGTTCCACTATATTTTCAAGTTCCTCAGGAACTTCTTTAGATGTTGCACTCTTAAGAGTTCTTTTTTGTGCTTTTATTACATGCCTTACCGCATCGTCAAGTCTTTCATCTGTTATGATACCTTTTTTATAAGCTTCTAAAAGATACTCAAAACTTTCTTTAAAACTTAACCTGTAATTAGGCAGAACCATATCATTACCTGCTTTTATGGCAAGTCCCAAACATTCTTTTTCGCCATAGTTCTGAACAATTGCCATCATTGCAAGTGAGTCGGTCATGATAACTTCGTCAAACCCTTCATCTCTTATTAAGTCGATTACTTTTTTAGATAAAGATGCCACATACTCGTTATCTACCTTCTCAAACAGGCAATGCCCTGTCATAATACCCGATAAGTCAACTTTTTTCATTGCATTTGTGTACGGTACGATATCTTTTTTTATAAGTTCCTCTTTAGTAAGGTGCGAAACCCCTATTTGCATATGCATATCGCACTTAATATCACTTCCGCCGGGGAAATGCTTTGCGGTTACAATCATACCCTCGTCCTGAAAACCGCGTATCATTTCGGTTGAAAAATCAGAAAGATAGGAAATATCATCTCCGAAACAGCGGGATATTTTACAAACTGAATCTTTGACAGGTAAATCTACCACAGGTCCCCATGCGACATTGACTCCTTCTTTTTTTGCTTCAATTGCTGTAACTCTTCCTAAGTTATATGCAAATTCAAGTTCTCCTGACGACGCAATTCCCATAGGAACGGGAAATCTGAATTTACCGCCCGGATATCCGTTTTCCATATCGGCACATATAAGTATCGGATAGTCGGCATTTTTTTTCACTTCTTCGATAAATTCTTTATATCCTTCTCCGAAACACATCTGAATACCGCCGACGGCCCTCTTTTTTACCATTTCAAGTATATAATTTTTGTCTTCTTCATCAACATAAGCTCTTGCAACTATAAGATGTCCAATCTTTTGTTCAAGAGTCATATTTTCAAGTTTTAATTCCTGCATAAATACACTCTCCCAATTTTGCTTATTTTAATTGTAGCATATACAAATTCAAGGCATCATAAAAAATATAAATACATGTAAAATTTTCGAACATTCATTTATGTTTTTTTAGTTGACAAATTGCTTAATATATATTAAGGTATAAAAAAAGAGGTGAATTTTATGAACAAAAAGAACTTCGACATAATAGCAGGAAAAGAGATAAATGTTATAAAGCCTTCATATACAGGCTGGCAGAACTGGATAAATGAAAGAGAACCCCATAATTATGGGCATTTAGACTTTATCACTTCAGGACAAATTAAAATTACAATAGATGATAAGACATACACTGTAGGAAAAAATCAGATACTTGCTATTCCTAAGAACAAGTATTACTATTCTAAAGTGTGGGGAGATTATTCGTATTTTTCTTTTATTTTTGATTATGAAACAGGCAGTAAAGATACTGATTTCCCGTTCCCCGTTTGTTTTGAAACGGAAAATATTCAGTATTTTTTAGACAAATACAAAAGTGCGTACAATCTTAACATTATAAAACCATACGGCTACAAGATTAAAACAAGAGAGATTTTTTATGATGTTTTAAATAAAATATGTGAAGAAAATTATAATAAAACGTTTTTTAACAGCGGCTGTTATTCAATCAGAAAAAGCATTGAATTTATAGATAAAAATTATACTAATCCTGACCTTACATTGCAACAGGTTGCTGATATATCAAGTATTACAGACACTCATTTTCGAAGAATTTTCAAAAGTTTTTACGGAATGACTCCTGTAACATACATCAATAAATTACGTTTAAGCAAAGCCAAAACTTTACTTGCCAACACTAATTTATCAATTGAGCAAATTTCATTAAAATGCGGATTTAACGAATACTCATATTTTACAAGACTTTTCAAAAAACAATTCGGGCAGACTCCAACAAATTATCGTGAAGAAAACAAAAAAATATAAAAAATTAACATCCAATAGACGCAAAAAGACCACACCCATAAGCAGATGCGTTAGTATCCGAACTCGTTTCTTGTCGGATTTTTTCGCCACTGCATCGTTAAAATACTCGCAAATATGTTAATATTCGCTGTGTTTTTGCCTTGCATTGCCTGAAAAAATCCAGACAATAAATTCAAGGAACCATAAACCTTTAAAATTCGAGATTTTTTTAGGCGGAAGATTTCGATAATACGAGGTATATCAAAATCGACAACGACAAAAAAGCCGGATTTTAAAGGTTTTGGCGGGTTCGGATATTAACGCATCTGCTTAAGCGTCCATTATGGCGATATAAATAGTCAAAACCCCATCTAACCTTTTGGTTAAATGGGGTTTTTGATTTTAAATATATATTTCTTTATCTTCTTTTAAAGATTTTTCAATCGCATTTAAAAGATATACTGATTTGGTAAGTTCGTCAAGAGTTAAAGGCATTTTTTTCGTTTTAATCATTTCAACAAATTTCCTTAAACCAAGTTCATAAGTAAGTACTGTTCCATGAATATCTTTGGTTACAATATCCTTATCCCCATAAACTGTTATATGACGTTTAGGGCATTTTTCGTTAAAGGAAGCATTTACAAGTTTATCTTCATATTTAAATATAACCGATGTATTACCCGGTGCAACTGATTTTGCAGTTACGCTTTTAACATCATATCCGAAAACTGCAAGCATTATTTCAACTAAATGCGGACCATAGAAGAATATTCCGTCATAAACATTTTCGGTATTTGCAGGAAAGTTTAACGTTCCACCTGTTATATTGCCAAGTGCCCCTGTGTTTATAATATCCTTTAAGCCTTCAATTGCATAATGATATTTTACTGTTGAGCCACCTGTTATAAGGATATTATTTTTTTCACACAATTCTTTTAAAATTTTAATATTTTCAACTGATTTACAGACTGGTTTATCCATAAAAACAGGGATTTTAGCATCGGCAAATTTTAAGAATGCATCTACATGCATATCTCCGTATCTGTGCAAAATCATAACAGCATCTACTTTGCCAATCATATCCTCAGGATTTTCATAAATCTCAGTAATCCCGCCTTTTTTGGCAGTTTCCTCCAAGTGTTCTTTTGTATCATCGTTACCGCAAAGAGCAGTAATTCTTACTTCATCGCCAAATGCTTTATCAAGATTACATATTCTTATAAAATTTGATGTATGCGTACTTTGAGTACCGATAGCACCTATTCTTATCATTTTTATTCACCCTTTATATATTGTGTTTTCCTTTGTCTTAAATAGTCTGCAATTTCAACCGACTGAACGCCTGATTCCAAATCGCATGTTGGCTTAGCACCGCTTCTTATAAGTTCAAAGAACAGACGGTTTTCATCATAAAATCCGCTTAGTTCAAACATTTCTTCACTGTCTGAAAGATCAGTTCCTGAAATATCGCAAATAATTTCTTTATCTTTTATAACTCTTAATCTACCCGGAGCATCAGGACCTCCCCAGAACGGAAGTTCAACAAAATATGATTCATTAAGGGTATTAACAGTAATTCTTTCTATAATTGCACCACCCATTGGTACTAAAGAAATCTGACCGAATGCACCGTTTTCAAACTCACAGTCAAGATAGAAATTAGAAACAGTGTCCCCTATATCTTTAAGTTCCTGATATCTTATATTTATATTTTTATAGTCTGCTCCGATAATGTCCTTTGTTACATCAATTGCATGAATTGCTGTTGTAGCAAAATCAGCATCTTTTCTTTTATTTCTGTACATCTGATATGTAATGTTATATATTTTTTTGCCACAAAGTAATTCTTTTAATTTAAGAATTAAAGGTGTATATCTTCTGTTAAAAGCAGTTCTTATAAATAAATCTTTATGTTCTTCTGCTTCTTTTATTATTTCATAAACCTCATCTTTATTAAGTCCGGGAGGTTTTTCCAAAATTATATTATATCCTTTTTTTATAATACTTACCGCCAAATCTTTTGTGAACTTAACAGGACACATAAGGGACACAACGTCAGGCTTTTCGTTATCAAGCATTTCATTATAATCTGTATAACATTTTAAAAATCCGAATGTTTCCTTAAATTGCTCTGCTTTTTCTTTATCTAAATCACAGCAGGCAGTAAGTTCGACATCCTTATAATCTTCATAATATTTTTTAAATGCAGGGCCGTGACCGTTTGTTGCCATGCCTCCGCATCCTACAACGCAAATTTTAAACATTTAAACCCTTCCTTTTCGTTAAAATATCTTTCTTATACATTATACCACATTGAAAAAATAAGTCAATCAAAAAAGCTATTTATTAAGGTAATACAATAAGGTGGATTTTTATATTTTTGTAGTTTTAAAAAATGCACCAAAAAGGTTAGAGTCCTTTTTAGTGCATTTTTCTTCTAAAGATAACTTCTTATATCTATTGCCAGTTCTTCCTCAAGATTTATTAAACGTTTGCAGATATCTTTTGAAACCTCATCTGCCGCTTCATACTTATTAAGATATTTATTAAGGGATTTTACTCCCATATTACATCCGTCAGTCATAAGGTCGGCTATTGTCTCATCTGACTCATTCATTGCAAGTTTAACATTTGTTTTTACCCATGACATACTTTTAGCCATAACGGCAGGCTCTTTTCCGTCGTCATTATACTTATCTAAAAGTTCCCTGATTTCATCTTCGAGTTTAATATGCTCGTTTTTGCATTTTTGCAGTTTTTCTTTTAAATTTCCGTTCTCAACATACTCTGTTACATCGTCTATTGAAGAAATACCCATTTTAACGCCTGCATCACACTCTCTTAGAAGTTTTACTGTATCCTGTTCAACCATTATAATTACATTCCTTTCTGATATTATAATATAATTATTCCCGATTTATCAAATGTAATGCTAAATTTTTATATTAAGTTTTACATATCAAAAAGAACTCCAACCATCAGTACAGGCTCTTTTTATATTGCGAAGGAGTTTTTAAAAAATGTTTTTTAAAAGAACGGCAAAATGTATTTACCGAATTATATCCAGAATCAAAAGCAATTTCGGTTAAAGTTTTATCGGTACTTCTTATTAAAAAAGCTGCATATTCACTCCTCACCCCTCCCAGATAAGTCTTAAACGGAATTTTAAGACGGTCACTGAACAAATGTGCTATATAAGATGGGTGGTAACCAAACACTTTGGCTATATAATTTATGGATAATGGTTCTTTGAAATTTAAATCAATAAAGGATATTATTTTAGAGGGCAATTCCAGATTATCCTTAGATGATATAAGTTCCAGATTACATAGCAAATGAGAAAGTATAATATAAGTCCATCCTAAAAGTTCAATGTCATCTTTTGCGGTTAATACTTTTTTAAATGCATACTTGGTATTTTTGGAAATCTTATCTGATGGAATAAATGGAGTTACAGGATATTTTCCTATTATGTCAGCCGTATTTTCGGTAAGTAAATCAGTACTGCATATTATTGCAAGAGTTTCGCCATCATTACAGGACAAACTGTCATTTTCTATATACTCATGAATAGTATTCGGAAAAATTACAACCGCTTCCCCCTTTTTTAAAGTATAAATCTTTTCGCCCACTTTAACATTTTGAATTCCCGAAAAACAATAAACTACTTCCAGATGATTGTGAAAATGAGAAGGATAACTATAAGATTTATTTTTATAAGATGTAAATATTTTTTGATTTTTATTTTCAAAATAAGGACGCATGACTATTACCTCATAAAATCTATTTTATATAAGTATAACATAAAAAAGTGACTAATTACAATAAAAAAGCATATTTTGGTGAAAAATACATTGGATTATGGCTTGAATAAAATATTAAAAATGCTACAATTAGAAAAAAGGAGTGATAATGCTATGGAAAAATGGTCAAGAATAAATTATATGCCGTGTATCCCACTAGGCGATAACAATTCAAAAATTACAGGTTCAAAAAAACACATAGAGTTATCTAAAGAGGCGGCAAACGAGGGAACAGTACTTTTAAAAAACAATAATGGATTATTGCCTTTAAAAAAAGGCACAAAAATTGCAATATTCGGAAAAGCGCAGATTGATTATATTAAAGGCGGCGGTGGTTCGGGAGATGTTCACTGCGAATATGTAAGAAATATTTATGAGGGTTTAAAGTTAAAAAGTGATAAGATAACAGTTTTTGACAAATTATCTTTATACTATGAATCGGTTTGTAAAGACGCTTACTTACAAGGTAAAAAACCCGGACTTTTTGACGAAGTTAAAATCCCTGAAAATCTTCTGAAAGAAGCAAAAGAATTTACGAATACTGCAATAATAACAATTAACCGTTATTCTGCTGAGGGTACTGACAGAAAAAATGATGGAAAAGATACATATTTTAATCTTTCAGAAAACGAAAAAAATATGGTTAATACAGTTTGCGATAACTTTAAGAATGTAATTATACTTCTTAACACAGGCGCAATGATTGATACTTCATGGTTTGCTTATAATGATAAAATATCTTCTGCACTTATGATATGGCAGGGGGGAATGGAAGGCGGACTGTCTGTTGCTGAGATTTTAACAGGTGAGGTTACACCTTCAGGAAAATTAGTTGATACCTGTGCCAAAAATTTTGATGACTATCCATCATCAAAAGGTTTTCATGAATCGGAAGACTATGTTCAATATACTGAAGATATTTTTGTCGGATACCGTTATTTTGAAACAGTTCCAAATAAAAAAGAATGTGTAGTCTATCCTTTCGGTTATGGACTTTCTTACACAAATTTTGAAATTTCAAATTTGTCTGCAGTTTGCTTAGGAGAAAAAATAATTGTAAATGCCACCGTAACAAACACAGGAAACTACTGTGGTAAAGAAGTTATTCAGGCTTATTTTTGTGCACCTGAAGGAAAAATAACAAAATCAGCAATTGAACTTTGTGCATTTAAAAAGACAAAACTTTTAGCACCTGAAGAAAGTGAAAGTATTACTTTATCTTTTGATATTAATTCTATGGCATCATACGATGATATTGGCGATGTTTGCAAATCTTCGTATATACTTGAAAAAGGCGAATATAAAATTTATATTGGTAATTCCATAAGAAATATTACAGAGCTTGAATTCAAATATACACTTAGCGAAACAAAAATTGTAGAAACACTTACCGAATACTGTGCTCCGAAAAAATTAACAAAAAGGCTTATGGCTACGGGAGAATATCGTACTGTAACAGAAACTGATATTAAGCCTAAAGAATTTAAAGAAGAGTATAACTGCGAATTAAAAATTCCAAAAGAAGATGAAATAAAAACTCTTTATGATGTTACAGACGGCATTATAACTTTAGATGAATTTTTAGAACAACTTACCGACGAAGAAATGATGGGACTTCTTTTAGGAAAGAAAAATACAGGTGTAGCAAATACAGATGGTATGGGGGGACTTTCAAAATATAAAATCCCAACTCCTATGACTGCAGACGGTCCTGCAGGGGTTCGTATAAATAAAGAAACAGGAATAAGAACGACAGCATTCCCTGTTGCTACCATGCTTGCTTGTACCTGGAATGAGGAATTAGTCGAAAAAATTGGTGTTGCAGGTGCTTTGGAAGTAAAAGAAAACAATTTATCTATATGGTTAACACCTGCGCTTAATATTCACAGAAGCCCACTTTGCGGAAGAAACTTTGAATATTATTCCGAAGACCCTTATCTTTCAGGAAAAATGGCATCTGCAATGGTAAAAGGTATTCAATCTGAAAATATTGTTGCAACACCAAAACATTTTGCCTGTAACAACAAGGAAACTAACAGAACTGAATCCGATTCAATTATTTCAGAACGCGCTTTGAGAGAAATCTATATAAAAGGTTTTGAAATTTGTGTAAAAGAAGCAAAACCATGGCTTATTATGACTTCATACAACATAATAAACTCAGTCCGTGCATCAGAAAATATAGAACTTATAACAGGAATTTTAAGAAACGAATGGGGATACAAGGGGCTTATTACAAGTGACTGGCACAATCATGCTTCACGAACAAAAGAAGTTATTGCAGGAAATGATATTCATATGCCTTCTACTTTAACTACTGCACCAACTATTCCTGCACCACCCGAAATCGAAGGAGTGACAAGAAATCAACTTGCAGTGTGTGTAAAAAGACTTTTAAAAATGATTTTATGGCTTGAATAAAATTTACTGATATATTAAAAATGTTCCTATTAAGCATATGCGTTAATAGGAACATTTTTATATAAATTTTTTTAAAATTTCTACTCCCTCTGACAGTTTGGAAATCTCGGCAAACATCATCTCTCTTGCAGAGTCGTCAAACGACACAATATCAGGCACTCCTATACATTTCATACCTGCATCATATCCTGCCTTTATACCGTTTTTGGAATCTTCAAAAACGAAACAGCAGGATTCCGATACACCAAGTTCCTGTGCTGCTTTTATAAATATGTCAGGAGCCGGTTTTCCGTTTTCAACATCATCACCGCCAACAATAACATCAAACAAATCAGTAACACTAAGCAATTTAAAATAATTTTTTATCACTTCTTTAGAAGAACCTGAAGCAACAGCAATTTTAACACCATTTTCTTTTAAATAATTTATCAGTTCTATTGCCCCTTCTTTAAATTTAAGTTTTCCGTTTTTTACGATATATTCTTTCATATCCTCTTTGAAAATATCTAAATCCATTTGTTCATACTTTTTAAGAAGATAATCTGACCATCCATCTTCATTCATTCCTGCAACATGGTAAATACATTCTCCAACACCAGTAATTCCCTGTATCTTACCTGCATATTCCCATGCAGGAATATAAATCCTTTGAGTATCAAGCAACGTACCGTCCATATCAAATATTACACTTATTTTTTTATTCATTTTTGATATTTACTCCTTTTTCGCTTTTAAAAATACATATATCTCTTTCTTTTTATAATTAAAAATACAACCGTTGCTATTGCTGCCATAATTTCAGATGCTACAATTGAATACCATATTCCGTTAAGTTCCCAGATAAGAGGTAATATAAGAACTGCAACAATCTGAAAAACCATAGTCCTCAAAAAAGAAATAAGAGCAGAAGTCAAGCCGTCATTAAGGGCCGTAAAAAATGCAGGCAATATGCGATATTGTCAAGGCTTTTTAGAATATTTGGCACTAAAAATATATAGAGAAACGGGTTTGGATAGTTCTCCGACGGCCAACCATTTATTTTATAGAATACCACAAATTATATTAAAGTTCAAGAATTTCTAAGAACATTGTTATACAGATTTGCAAAAAAAGAAGGCGTTTAAAATGTTAGTTTTTTAAACGTCCTCTTTTTCATTGTCCTTTATAACAAGTTTTTATAAAATTCCCGATTTCAGTTTATAAGAATTTTTGAAGATTCCCATTTAAGACAAATTGCCGTCTAAGAACTATCCTACAAACATCTGGGTCCAGTAGTTTCCGTTTGCAACATATCCGACACCGATTTTTTTATATGACGGATTTAATATATTGGCACGGTGCCCTGAAGAATTCATCCATGAATTTACTACTGCCTGTGGTGTTTTCTGACCTTTTGCTATATTCTCGGCAGCAGTCTTATATGATATACCAAATTTTTTCATCATATTAAAAGGACTCCCGTAAACAGGACTTGTATGTGAAAAATAGTTATTATCTTTCATATCCTGTGACTTATATCTTGCTACACGACTAAGTTCCCAGTCTGATATAAGTGGATTTAATCCGTTTTTTACTCTTATTTCATTAACAAGTCTTATAACCTCATTCTCATAATTTACAACTGCTGTATCAGTCTTTGGAATATTTAAAACCTGTCCGGGATAAATAAGGTCAGGATTTATAATCTGCTTATTTGCATTTTTGATCTCGCTAAGTCCTACCTCGTATTTTACTGCAATTTTCCACATACTATCTCCTGGTACAACTGTATGCTGTACCGACTTCTCAGCAAAACCATAAAACACCAAACTCAACTGAAATACAGACACCAGCAAAAATATAATCTTCTTCATTTTACCACCTCCTGCTTTTTTATAAGCCGCAATATGCGACTTATATACTATAACATATATCTACTTATATTTTCAAAGGCAATATATGGTTTAAATATAAAAAGCAGAAAAAGTTTTGACACATTTTCATCTGCATTAATAAAACTTCGGTAAATAACTTCCATGTGCCTCAATAAGTTCATCCACCATTTTCTTTATTGTATCAATATCAAGTTCGCTTGCTGTATGAGGATCCATCATTGCTGCCTGATAGATATGTTCCTTTTTCCTTGTTTTTGCAGCTTCAATAGTAAGAAGCTGAACATTAATATTTGACATATTCATTGCTGCGCACTGAAGTGGAAGTTCGCCCACATAACAAGGTGTAATGCCTGTCCCGTTGACAAGGCAAGGAACTTCTACACATGCATTTTCAGGGAAGTTTGAGATAAGATGCCCCTTATTTAAAACATTACCACCTATCTGATAAGGTGTATTCTCTACTATACTCTGCATAATGTATGAAGCATATTCAAAACTTCTTGTATGCTCTTTTACACCTTTTTCGCACAACTCTTTGTACTCTTTTTTCCATGCATCAATCTGACCTACACAACGGCGTGGATATTCATCAAGAGGAATATTATATTTTTTTATAAGTTCAGGATATTTACTTTTTATATAAAAAGGATTATATTCAGCATTATGTTCGCTTGATTCCGTACAATAGTAACCGAAATTTCTTATGTAATCCATACGAACTTTATCCATATTGTCAGGATTTTTAATATATTCATTCACCTTAGACTTAATTTCAGGATAAAGGTCAACTCCGTTTTTATCCTTTATCTCAATTAACCATGCCATATGATTAATTCCTGCAATCAATTCTTTTCTTCCATCAAGTTTATCTTCCATACCAAGCGCTTTCAAAAGTTCTTTTGAGCATACCTGTACGCTATGGCAAAGACCAATTGTTTTAATTGGTGTATGCAAAAGCATATAACCTGTCAGCATTGCCATAGGATTGGTATAATTCATAAGCAGTGCATTCGGGCACACTTCTTCCATATCCCTTGCAAAGTCATCCATAACAGGTATGGTGCGAAGTGCACGCATAATACCTCCGATACCAAGAGTATCTGCAATTGTCTGGCGAAGACCATATTTTTTTGGCACCTCAAAGTCTATAATGGTACAAGGGTCATATCCCCCAACCTGTATTGCATTTACAACAAAATCTGCATCTTTAAGGGCTGCTTTACGGTTTTCAACACCTATATAACATTCTATTCTGCCATATCCGCCTTTTTCTTTTCGCATTGACTCCAAAATAACTTTACTCTCTTCAACACGGGTTGCATCAATATCATAAAGAGCAAAAACACTGTCCCTGAGTGACTCAACGCACATACAATCCCCTATTACATTTCTTGCAAAAATGGTACTTCCCGCACCTAAAAATGTTATTTTCATCCTTATCGCCTCCTTATTTTATTATATATCTTGACATTCTTATTAAAAATAGTATAATGTTATGTATATTTGTCATTTTGTTGTTTTATAGAGGTGATATAATATTATGGAAAGAAGTGTTATAATAAAAGATGAAAATTTTCTGGATTTAAACCCTGTTCAATTTGGTTACGAAAATTGTAAAAAATCCCATTTCTTCGGCCCAGCTGTACGAACATATTGGCTTATTCATTTTGTTGTGTCAGGTTTTGGAGTTTTTAAAATTAAAGATAAAGAATATAAACTAAAGCCGGGCGAAATGTTTGTTATTCCACCATATATAGAAACTTATTATGAAGCAGATAATACTAATCCCTGGAGTTACATCTGGATTGGTTTTACCACAAAAGGAGATATTACAAATAACCTGTCAGATGTTATTAAATGTCCTGAAGCAGAAAAGATATTTAATTCTATGAAGAACTGCGAAGAATTTACCAACGGCAGAAGTGCTTATCTAACAGCAAGATTATGGGATTTATTTGCATTGTTATCAGAAGACGGAAACAACAAATACGGCTATATTGAAAAAGCATTGGAATTTATACATTCAAACTATATGCGCAATATCACTGTGGGAAAAATCGCACAATACTTAAACCTTGACAGAACATATTTTTCCGTCATCTTCAAAAATAAAACCGGACTTTCCCCAAAACAATATCTTCTAAATTACAGAATGAATATTGCTGCCACTCTTATACTAAAAAAACATATTTCCATATCTGTTATAGCCAATTCAGTCGGATATTCCGACTTATATACCTTCTCCAAAATGTTTAAACGTCATTTTGGTATCTCTCCGTCAAACTATGGAAAATGAGTAAGAACATCACGAAAAACTAATGAACTAAAGCTCAAGTTTTTTAAGAACCTTGTTGTGTTAGTTCACAATAATACAAACAACTGAAAAAAGACTATTCTTTCGAACAGTCTTTTTTTACTCCGAATATACACTCGTAAATAATTCGGGATACTTCGCCAATGGTCTTTTCGCATCCATCTTTTAACCACTCCGCTACAATGGCAGTAATTCCGTTAAGATAAAACATCATAGCATATTTTCTGTCGGCAATCGGATAATTAAACCTTTCTAAAACAGGATCAAAAATATTTTCATAAAGCCTTTGAAATATCTCATTAAAACCAAATGAATCTGCATGTAATAAAACAGTAGAAAAAACAATCCTGTTTTCTTTGATATACGACAAATACGGATGTAAATACTCATCTGAAATGAAATTCAGTTCGCCAAGCGCGCTTTCCATAAGCTTTTTGGCTATGCTCTTTTGTTCATCATCAAAATATGCCATAAAACCGTCAAGCAGAAATCTTGCTGTTTCATTAAGCAAGTCAACCATATTCTCATAATGCAAATAAAAAGTAGAACGATTAACATTTGCCTTTTTACATACTTCACTGATTGTTATATATTCAAAAGATTTTTCTTCAAGAAGGGATATAAGTGCCTTGTCCATCTTTTTGGCAGTACTAAAATATTTACTCTCTGATTTATTCAAAGCAATCCCACCTTTTCATTTTATTTTTCTTCGCTGATTTCGCGAGCAAGTTCAACAATTTCATAAGCATATTTCGCTTTGTCTCTTTCAAGCATTCTTTTATAAATCGGATAGTTAATTCCACAAAAAATAAATCCTATAATGCCTATAACAATTCCTGCAACCATTGGAACAACTCCACTACCAATTACCTGCATAGCAAGACACATACCTGTACCAACAATGAGTGCTGAAATAACACCAAATGTGTAAGTAAAAATTGTTGCCGGAAGTTTTGCTTTCTTATCCAGCTTTTTAAGAGCAACTATTTTTGAGTTATCCTTTGGGGCATAGTCCTTTGCGATTGCTTCTGCTAAAATTTTGTCTGTGTTCATCTTTAAATCCTCCTTTTTCCTTTACACTTTAATTATAAAGAAAAATAAGATTAAAATGAACAACACAATTTAAAGTTTTTGTTGTATTAAAAACTTTTTATAGATATATATTATCACAAAATGCATCAGTCTGCAATTCAAATGAACAGAACAATGTAGAATGTCAACTAAATTATTCCGTTTTGTTGGGAAAAAGGAGAACAATAAAGATGCAGACATAAAAATAAGCTTTGCGAAAGCAAAACTTCCACAATTATTAATTATTCATCAGCCGAAGGCGACTTCATCATTCATTATTCATTAAAAATCCTGTCGCATTTAATGAATGATGAATATTGAATAATGAAAAATGAATAATACAAAACAAAAAATCCTATCTTTCGACAGGATTTTTTGTTTTGGGAAAGCCGAACCATAGAGATATTCGAACCAGGCACCCTATTTTTCGTTTTTCCCAAAAAAGACAAACCTACTGCATAATCATTCCGGAATCAGGTTCTTCAATATCATCCATATC
>SVKJ01000024.1 GCA_015068525.1 Oscillospiraceae bacterium
AACATAATTTCAATTATGTTGCTTTTTTAATTTACAGATAAACAAGTCCTAATTTCTGGATCTGCATTCTGTGGATTTTTCCTGTTTCCATTGTATAAATTCTTGTTGTATTTATGCTTGAATGTCCTAATATATCAGCAAGACGGACTATATCTTTCTTAACGGCATAAAATGTTCTTGCAAAAAGATGCCTTAAATTATGTGGAAAGACTTTTTCTTTTGGGACATTTGCTTTTTTGCAAAGACTCTTTAACATTTTCCATATCGAAGTTCTGTCTATTGGTTTGTTATTTCTCGTTAAAAATACCGGACCATTTTTAATATTATTCTCTCTGATATAGCCTGCAAGCAGACGGCACAAACCGTCAGGCAATATAACAACTCTCATTTTTCCTTTTAAGTTAATAACTGCTTCTTTATTTTTTACTGCCTCGCAAGTTATATATTTTAATTCCGATACTCGTATCCCCGAAGAACATATTGTTTGTATAAGGCAATATAATTTTTTATTCTCTTTTGCACTTTTAAGAAGCCGTTCGTATTCCACTTTTGTAAGTTCTTTATTTGAAAATATTTGTTTTTGAATTTTTAAAGTTTTAACTTTCAGGTTCTGCCAGTTATTATATTCAAAAAAAGCGTTAAGTGACGAAAGCATTGAATTTACTGATGCAGGAGCATATTTTTCTATTAAGTCTTTTTTAAAATCCAAAACTTCTTTTTTCGTAATTTCTTTTTCGCCAAGCCACTTGGAAAAGAAATTAAGGTCCCTTAAATATTTTAAAATTGTGTTTTCACTTTTCTCCTCCTCGTATAGATAATTTTTAAATTTTTCAAGTTTTTCTTTTGTTATCATCATTTTTCACCCCTTACTATTATATACAAAAAATGATTTTTGATAATGTGAAACTAAAAATGGACGCAAAAGGGTCTGTCCCTTTTGCGTCCATTGTTGATTTTGGCGTTAAAAATACCGCATCAGGATAGCACCCAATGCGGTTATTTTAATATTATTGTTAGTCTATTCTCTTATCTCCCATAAAGAACAGGGCAACTGTTCCTCTTCCTGTGTGAGAGCCGATAACTGCGCCGATATCGGTAACTACAACTTTATCTTTTAGTTTAGGGAATTTTTCTTCAACCAAATCTTTAACTGCCATAGCATCTTCAATACAGTCGGAATTAGATATATAACATTCGCCGCTGTAATCAAGTCCTCCTATTGCATGCTCTTCCATCATTTTAACAGTTTCTTTGACAACAGTTTTCTTACCTCTTATTTTTTTACGAGGAATAAGTTTACCTTCAAAACTTACATTCATTAAAGGACAAATTCCAAGAATTGTACCAAAAAAGGCTGATGATGCCGAAACTCTTCCACCTCTTTTAAAATGAGTTAAGTCAGAGGTAAAGAACCAGTGATGGACATTTAATTTATTTTCTTCTGCCCAGTCATACACTTCGTCAATTGATTTTCCTTCCTGCTTTAGTTTATATAATTCGTTCATAAAAAGCCCGTATCCTGAGGACGCTGCAAGGGAATCAACCACTTTTATTTTCCTGTCAGGGTATTTTTCACTAAGTTCATTTGCTGCAATCTGGCTGGAATTAAATGAACCTGAAATTCCTGAAGATAAGGATACAAAGAGCACATCCTTGCCCTCTTTTAAAAACTTTTCAAAAAACTCCATATGCTCATCAACATTTATCTGGCAGGTTGTAGGCATTCCGCCGTCTGCAATTCTCTGATAAAAGTCTTTGTAAGGATAACTTTCACCAAAATCATCATCATACTGTTTATCATCCATAAGAAAATGGAAATATATGTATTCAATATTTCTTTCCTCAAAAAAACTTTTAGGCATATCTGCAGTTGTTGCACACGCTAATACAAAATCACTCATATTAAACGCCTCCTTATATATAAATTTTCTTATTTTCTTCTTTTATTTTAACACCAAATATCGTTATTTTCAATAAAAAAATTTTATATTCTTTAAATTATAGACAAAAACTTTACAGTTAACTTGACAGTTGTAAAGTTTAGTGTTATAATTATGTGAAATTTCTGTGTAAAAAGGTTGGAAATTATGGAAAACACTAAAGAAAAAATACTAAAAATAAAAGAAGAAAAGAATGCAGTTATACTTGCACATTTTTATGCACCGGCTGAAGTTCAGGAAATTGCAGATTTTGTTGGAGATTCGTTTTATCTTGCAAAAGTTGCTAAAGATACTAAGTGCGATGTAATTGTATTTTGCGGTGTATCGTTTATGGGAGAGAGTGCGAAAATTCTTAATCCTGATAAAACGGTAATTATGCCTGACAGTACTGCTGACTGCCCTATGGCTCATATGGCAACAAAAGAAAAAATAGAAAAATTAAGAAAGGAATATGACGATCTGGCAGTTGTTTGTTATGTTAACTCAACAGTCGAATTAAAATCATATTCTGATATATGTGTTACATCTTCAAACGCTTTAAATATTGTTAATAAACTTCCTAACAAAAACATATTTTTTATTCCCGACAAGAATTTAGGCAGGTTTGTTAAAGAAAATGTTAAAGATAAAAACATTATTTTAAATGACGGGTACTGCCCTATTCATGATAAGATAAGTTCAGACGAGGTTTTAGAACAAAAGAAAAAACACCCAAATGCACTTATACTTGCTCACCCTGAATGTAACAAAGAGGTATCGGATACAGCAGACTTTTTAGGAAGCACGTTAGATATTATTGAGTTTGTAAAAAAAGATAAAAACAATGAATACATAATCCTTACCGAAGAGGGAGTTTTATTTGAACTTAAGAAGAACTGTCCCGAAAAGAAGTTTTATTTTGTTAAAACTACTCCTGTATGCAAGGATATGAAATTAAACACATTAGAGAACATCTTAAAATCTCTTGAAAATTTGGAAAACGAAGTTAAGTTAGATAAAGAAACCATTGACAAGGCTTATAAGCCACTTGAAAGAATGTTAAATATATGATAAAAGAAATTAAAACTGATATAGTGATTGCAGGGTGTGGAGTAAGCGGTCTGTACTCTGCTCTTAACTTACCTGAAGACAAAAAAATAACAATTATAACAAAATCGAAAGCAGAAGAAAGTGATTCATTTCTTGCGCAAGGCGGGATTTGTGTTTTAAAAGATGAAGACGATTATGAGGATTTTTATAACGATACCCTGAAAGCAGGGCATTTTGAAAATAATCCTGAATCGGTTGAGGTTATGATTAAATCATCAAGAGGAATAATTGACGATTTAGTTAAAAAAGGTGTTCGTTTTACAAAGGAAGACGGAGAATTTCTATATACTAAAGAAGGTGCTCATTCAAAACCACGAATTCTTTTTCACAAAGATGAAACAGGAAAAGAAATAACTTCCCATCTTTTAAATCTTGTAAAACTTAAAGATAATATTACCTTGCTTGAAGAATACACAATGGTGGATATACTAACTAAAGACAACAAGTGCTATGGTATAGTATGCCACGACAGTAATTTTGAGTTTGTTAAATTATATGCAGATTACACAATATTTGCAACAGGAGGTATAGGAGGATTATTTAATCACTCGACAAACTTTCCTCACCTTACGGGAGATGCTTTATACATTTCTTTAAAGCATAATATTGAACTTGAAAATATTCATTACATACAAATTCACCCTACAACTTTATATACCGAAAAAAAGGAACGCAGTTTTCTTATATCTGAATCAGTTCGTGGTGAAGGTGCCGTTTTACTTAATAGAAAAGGCGAAAGATTTGTTAACGAACTTCTGCCAAGAGATGTTGTTACAAAGGCAATATATAAGGAAATGGAGAAAGAAAATTCACAAAATGTATGGCTCTCTCTTTGCGGTATTCCTAAAGAAGAAATCAAATCCCATTTCCCGAATATTTTAAGCCATTGTAAAGACAACGGATATGATATAACCAAAGATAATATTCCGATTGTTCCTGCTCAGCATTATTTTATGGGTGGAATTAAAATTGATTTAGATGCAAAAACTTCTATGAAAAAACTTTATGCGGTAGGAGAAACTGCCTGCAACGGTGTTCACGGAAAAAACCGTCTTGCGAGTAATTCTTTACTTGAAAGCCTTGTTTTTGCAAAAAGGGCATCTTTGGATATTACTAAAAACTATAACAAAAACGAAAATCAAGAGTTCAATATAAACATAGCAGATTATGACAATTATCAGAAAAAATACAAAACTAAAGTAAGAGAAGAGATAGAAAAGGAGAAATTAAAAAATGAATAGTATAAGTATGTTACTTAATGCCGATGAACTGATACTTGGCGCACTTAAAGAAGATATAACAAGCGAAGACATAAGTACAAATTCCGTTATGCCATCATATAAATTGGGACAGGTAGAATTAATTGCAAAACAGGAAGGAATTATTTGCGGGCTTCAGATATTTAAAAGAGTTTTTGAACTTTTAGATGAGAATACCGAGTTTGAATTTTATTTTAAAGACGGAGATAAAGTTAAACCCAAAGATTTAATCGGAATTATAAAAGGAGATATAAGAGTTTTGCTTTCAGGGGAAAGGACTGCTCTTAATTACTTACAAAGAATGAGTGGTATTGCCACATACACAAATGAAGTTGCATCTTTGCTAAAAGGCACAAAAACAAAACTTTTAGACACAAGAAAGACCACTCCAAATATGCGTATTTTTGAAAAATATTCAGTTAAAGTAGGCGGTGGCTTTAATCACAGATATAATCTGAGTGACGGTATTTTACTTAAAGACAATCATATAGGTGCTGCGGGAAGTGTTGCAAATGCTGTTAAAATGGCAAAAGAGTATGCACCGTTTGTTAGAAAAATTGAAATTGAAGTTGAAAATTTAGATATGTTAAAAGAAGCATTGGATGCCGGTGCAGATATTGTTATGCTTGATAATATGGCGCCTGAGGATATGAAAACTGCAGTTGAAATGGCAAAAGGGAAAGCAGAAACTGAATGCAGTGGAAATGTTACAAAAGAGAACATTAAAAATCTTACCGATATCGGTGTTGACTATATTTCCAGCGGAGCATTAACTCACTCTGCTCCGATACTTGATTTATCCTTAAAAAATCTTCATGCGATATAAGCAGATGCGTTAGTATCCGAACTCGTTTCTTGTCGGATTTTTTCGCTACTGCATCGTTAAAATACTCGCAAATATGTTAATATTCGTTCCGTTTTTGCCTCGCATTAACAAAAAAATCCAGACAATAAATTCAAGGAACCATAAACCTTTTAAATTCGAGATTTTTTTAGACGGAAGATTTCGATAATACGAGGTATATCAAAATCGACAACGACAAAAAAGCCGGATTTTAAAGGTTTTGGCGGGTTCGGATATTAACGCATCTGCTTAGGCATTCGGGAGTCGAACCCCTTATGGTTTAAACGCAGGAAAATTTCTAAGATTTTTGATGCGAAGGACGAAGGAATGCTCGTCGCCTTTCGAGGACGACAAATTAAAAAGATTAAAATTTAACAAATTTAAGGCATAAGGTGTTTTGGCTCCCGAGTGCCTATAGGAGGATTACCTTAGTGAAACCTTTTGAGAGAAGAAAAGAACTTGCTTTAATACTCACTTCCAAAAAAAGCGCCGTATCGGGCAGTGATCTTGCGAAAGAACTTAACTGTTCAAGACAGATTATAGTATCAGATATTGCAATTCTTAAGGCTTCGGGATATGATATTATATCTACTAACCGTGGCTATATCATAAATTCATCTCCGCTATGCGAAAGGGTTTATAAAGTAAAACATACAAGTAAAGAAACCGAAGAAGAACTTAAACTTATTGTTGGTTTGGGAGGAATTGTTGCCGATGTTTTTGTCTGGCACAAAGTTTACGGAAAAATAAAAGCAGACCTTAATATTTTTTCGCTTTCAGGTGTAGATAAATTTATCGAAGGAATAAAAAGCGGAAAATCAACCGAACTTATGCATATTACTGACGGCTATCACTATCATACGGTTAAAGCCGACTCTTTTGAAACTTTAACTAAAATTGAAGAAGAGTTAAATAAAAAGAATTTTATTGTCCCTGAAATCTAACAAATAGATATTATGTAAACTTTCCACCATAAAAGGGTCTGTCCCTTTTATGGTGGATTATTGGATAATTTTTCCTGTTAGGTAAAAAACAGCAGTGTTTATTATAAACACTGCTGTTTTTAGTTATCTTAGTATAATAATTCTTACTCTGCCGCCCTCGCTGTCTTCTTTATCATAATATGCTGAAATAGAGTATTTACTGCTGTTAGTAACCGCTTCAGTAAGAGTTGACAAATTATAGTTAAAATTATAGTCAACAGTATAAACCTGGACACTGTCGCTTATTGTATAGATTTTTCCATTAGAATCTTTCACATAAGTTGCAGTAAGTTCTTTAACATTTCCTACTGAATTTATTGCGTGAACACCGCTTAACTGACTGCCTCTTAAATCAAGACGAACAAAGGTTTTAGGTTTTACGGTAAAAAATGTTCCTGTGCTTTTTTCGGCACCGTTTGAGAGATAAGTTGTTCCGCCTCTTTCATTTGCCGAAACAATCATTCCGTACTGATAAGTGTCCCCTGTAACTTCTTTTAAAATCAACTCTGTAATTTCACCGTTTGCATTTTTATTTACATAAAGAACGTCATCTGACTTTATATTTACACCGTTTATTCTTAAAGGATAAACTTTAATGAATTCTCCGTTTTCTGAAACTGTAGTTTCTTTAACATCAATTACAGAAACATTTGAAGAAAGTTTTTGAGAGCCAAAATTTCCTCCGCTATAATTAAATACGCCCGATGCTCCGCCTCCTGATACAACTACAGGTTTTGCATAAGAATCAGAGAACGAGATTTTAACTACCTTACCCCTTAACCCTGAATATTCTTTATCAGTTTCATATTCGTGAGTGTTCCCGTCAGGAGTTGCTATTTTTATATAGTAAGATAAATACTTTTCAGTATTTAAAGTATATTCTTTAGAGCCTGTTTCCAAAGCGTATCCGTAAATTTCGTCTGAATTTACGCCATTTGTAAGAACGTCTGCGATTTTTCCATCCTTTCCAAGAAGAACTGTCACAGTCTGTCCGAGTTTAACAGTTCCTGTTGAAGAAAGTTTAGAAAACGCTTCTGCACTCTCTAATTCATAGGTATTTCCTGAAATAACTACCTGAGTCGGTGTTTCCTGATTTGGAAGTGCATTTTCATATATTCCAACTCTCTTATCAGAGTATGCCCAAACTGTATTTAATGCTTTTGAATAATATATTATATCGTTTATAGAAATATCACTTAAAGTTACAACATTACCGCCTTTAATTATTGTTACGTCACTTGCATTCATAGAAAGAGAAGAAAGGAAATTAGTTGATGTAACTCTTAATGGGCCTTCCATAGATTTATTGTCAACTATAACATATTTAACATTATTGTTGTTATCTTTTATAACACTTATACTGTCCCCTGCTTTTACCCTTTGAGAAAGCGAACTTGCTGTTATTTTAGTATTATTATAATATGCCTCAGTGTCATCAGTTAAGTCTAAAACTTCGCTTTGTGTTCCTTTTTTAACAATAATATCTTCTGAAAGAACACCCATTACCACATAAGTTTCTTTTGACTTTCCGTCTGCAAAAAAGCCTGCAATTTCTTTGTTATTCTTTAAAAGCATATCTCCTTTGGACCCTACTTTTGAAAAGTCAAAGTTTTTAGAAACTTTATATGTTCCGTTTGAGGTAACAACTTTATCAGAATCAATATTTGAATTCTCATAAGAAGAAGAAATCAAAACGACTTCTTCATATAGCTGATAACCAAGGGTCTGAAGATAAGAGTTTCCGTTTTTTGTGTTCTCATTTAATGTGTTATATACAAGGGCAATTGCGTCAATTCTTGTCATTGGGTTTCCTACGGTTGCAGAAACATTGTCAAGAAGCCCTAAATTAGAAGCAATACCCATCTGACCGTAAGGCCATTCTCCGCCGAAATCCGCGTTTTCATAGCCTAAAAGTTTAAGCATAATTGTAACCGCTTCTTCAAGTAAAACTGTTGCTTCAGGTCTGAATGTGGAATCAGGATACCCTGTTACAATCCTGTTTGTTGCTGCTACTTTGATATAACCTGCCGCCCAGTGTTCTCTTGACACATCGCTGTAAGGAGAAGTATTTGTTCCCACCGGTACACTGTTTTTATAAGGGGATGCCATAACTGCAATTTTTGCAAACTGCGCTCTTGTAAGATATGAGTAAAAATCATAATCTCCGCCTTTAGAAGCGTCCCCGTGAAGTATATCCATTTTTGATAAAAAGTCTGCCATATCATCAAAAGAATATTCTTTTGCTGAAACATTAAATACGCTAAATGATAAAAGCATACTAATTAAAAGTGTAAAACACAGTAATCTTTTCATATTTTTATCCTTTCATTTTAATTAAAATAATTTTAATCATATCTTAACGCGTCTATCGGGTTAAGTTTCGCGGCTTTTTTTGCCGGGAAATAACCAAATGTTATACCTATAAGGGCTGATACTGAAAATGCTATAAATACTGCATTAAACGACGGAACAACCGTCATTCCCATAAATTTACCGAATGCAAAGGACAGTACCGCCCCGAGAACAATTCCAATGACGCCTCCCATCACACTGGAGGTTGCCGCTTCTACAACAAACTGGCTCATAATGTCTTTGTGTTTTGCTCCCAGTGATTTTCTTATACCTATTTCCCTTGTTCTCTCTGTTACAGATACGAGCATTATATTCATAATACCGATACCTCCTACAAGAAGAGATATACCTGCTATTGCCACAAGCATCAAGGTCATTTTCCCTGTAAGGTCATCAAGCGTTTCTACCATTTCAGACATCGCAGTAACCGAATAAGCATTTGAATTTGAAAATTTCTTATACAAATAATTTTCTATAACCGCTTTTGCTTTATCAATGGTGTTTTCATCAGTTGCACTGAAATAATATGCCGTTATCATTGCATACCTTGATGCCTTTGTGTAAGGAATAAAAATTCTGTTATCTTCGCCCGTTTCCTGAGAGTCCGCCTTTTCAGTAAGTACACCTACAACCGTAAATACATCATTTCCAATTTTTAAAGTTTCGCCAATGGGCGATGCACCGTTAAATAATTCTTTCACTATGTAAGTTCCTACAACACACACTTTTTGCTTTTTATCAACATCAATATATTCAATAAAACGCCCCTCTGAAAGTTCAATATTTCTTATTGACATAAAGTCTTCGCTGACGCCGATAACACTTGTTGTTATGTTATTATTATCAACTTTTACCGTTTGAGAAGTCTGGGCATTAGGTGAACACCCCATCAGAACATCAGGGTTTTCCATAGAAAGTTCAATCATATCTTCAGGGGATATTGCTCTTGACGAACCTCTTCCCCTTACCGAAACGGTTATAAGATTAGTACCCATACTTTCAAAAGTTTTTTTCATTTCGTTAGTCATTCCTTCGACTACGCTTACAAGTGCAATAACTGCTGCAACACCGATAATTATACCGAGCATAGTAAGAAAAGACCTTAACTTACTTGACATAAGACTCTTTATCGCTAAAGTAAACGATTGCTTAAAATTCATTTTTTGTTTCCTTTCCTACTCTGTTTTTTCATCAGAAATAATTTTTCCATCCTGAATTCTCACTATTCTTTTGCACTGTTCTGCAATACTGTTATCGTGAGTAATTATAACAACTGTGTTGCCCTCAGAATGTAATTTCTTTAAAAATTCCAATACTTCCCTGCCCGTTTTGGAATCAAGTGCACCTGTAGGCTCATCTGCTAAAATAACAGATGGTTCTCCTGCTAATGCTCTGGCAATAGATACACGCTGTTGCTGACCTCCCGAAAGTTGAGAGGGATAATATTTTTCTCTGCCCGAAAGTCCAACTCTTTCTAAAGATTCTCTTGCCATCTTTTCTCTTTTCTCTTTAGGCACACCTCTATACACTAAGGGAAGTTCAACATTTTCAAGTAAATTAAGTTTTGGAATAAGATTATATTGCTGGAATATAAATCCCAAAGTTTTATTTCTTATATCTGCAAGTTCGTCTTCCGAAAGATGACTGACATCTTTGCCCAAAAGGTAATACTGTCCGCTTGTAGGAACATCTAAACAACCTATAATATTCATTGCTGTAGATTTTCCTGAACCTGACTGACCGACAATCGCAGTAAGTTCACCTTTTTCTATATGCAGATTAATTCCGTCAAGAGCGTGAATTTCATCTTCTCCGCTCTGATAAATCTTATATATATTCTCTAATTTTATCAAACCTGTCGTCCTCTCTTAATTTCTTTGACGGTTTTGCGTGGAATTGGTTCTTGCGCCTGAACCACCTGACATACCGCCCATACCTCCGGGCATTCCGCCACCCATACCGCCGGGCATTCTCATCATATTCATATTATTTGTTGAAGAAGAAGTTGATTTTACATATACTGTTACCCCTTCTTTAAGACCGCTTGTTATTTCTATAAAATCGTCATCATTTATTCCCGTTGTAACACGTACTGCAACAAAACCTTCAGGGATATCCCCAAGCCTTATATTCATATTAGAAGGCATTTGAGATCTATTCTGGTTACCTGAATTATTTGGATCTTTTGATGCACTTTGCTGACTGTTTGGAGTCTGCTGTGCGTTTGGTGTTTGCTGACCTTTTGATGTTTGCTGACTGTTTAGTGTTTGTTGACTGTTTGGCATAGTTTTACTGTCTGTTTTAGTATTTTCCCCTGCGCCTTTTTGTGTTTCGGTCTTATTATTTGGGTTTTTATTATCTGTTTTATTATTTTTATCGTTATCTTTTTGTGATATTATTTCAAGGTCATTCTTCTTTGCATCTTCCTCTTTTACATAAACAATATTTCCTCTCATAACTGCGGAAACAGGAACAACAAGTATATTATATTTCTCCTCAATTACTATTTCTGCATTAACATTCATACCAGGAAGCATACCTTCAGGATTATCCACTATAACTTCCACAGGATATGTCGTAACACCGTTAGATGTTGCACCGTTAATATTTATACTGTTTACATGCCCTGAAAATCTTTTATTAGGAAGTGCATCTGCCGTAATATCAACTTTCTGGTCAATTTCTATCTTTTCTACATCAAGTTCGTCAACCGAGATTGTAAAACTGATTACCGACATATCTGCAATAACGCACATGGTTGTATTACCGTTTGTGTTATCTAAAGTGTCCCCTGCTTTAATATTTTTTTCAATAATTGTACCGTCAATTTTTGCAGTAATTGTATAATCTTCTAACTGTTCATAGGTTTTATCAAGAGAAATTTGTGCTTCTCTTAATGTTCTGTTGGCATTTTTCATACTGTCCTTAACTGAATCACTTTCAATAACAAGGATAGTCGAGCCTTCGTACACCTGATCGCCTATATCATTATAAATTGTTGCAATATCTCCTGATACTTTGGCGCTTACAGTTTTTTTGCCTGCATAACTGAATGTTCCTGCACTGTTACAGGCAATGGTATTTATAACTGCTGTTGCAGTATCGCTTGTTGTGATACCTCCCGGATTTTCAACTTCAATATCAACATAAGAAACCGCAACATTAAGGTCATTTATCAAAGAACCTGTTGATACTCTTTTTACAACACCTGTAGTTTTATAAAATGAATTCTGAAGCGTAACGTCTGCAATAAATCCTTCGCCTATGTACCCTATATCTGATGTATTAAACGGAATAGTAAGTGTCATTTTGGATTTATCTATAATTTCACATATTTTAGTACCGTTTGAAACACTGTCGCCCTCTGATACAAACATCTGGGAAATAACACCCGAAATAGGTGCTTTTACAGTTAAATCATTAACGTTTTCCATTGTATCATTATATGAATCACGGGTTCTTTCCATAGAAAGTTCGGCTTTTTCCAAAGTGTCCGCCATATCATCTTTATCAAGTTCATATAATACGTCACCTTTTTTAACAGAGTCGCCGACTTCAAATGTATCCGACAGAACATCTCCTCTTACCGAAGAAACAACTTCGTATTTATCTTTAGGCTGAATTGTTCCTGAAGCACTTATAACCGACCTTACTCTGCCCATATTGGCAACTGCAGTATTTATCGCAGTATCATCGCCTTTTTTATTTTTAATAAAAGCGACTGCTCCGACTGATACTAAAATAACACCAGCAAGACAAAGCGCAATTATCCTTTTTGTTTTTTTACTCATATTCTTATAGCGCGAAATAATTTCTTCCTTATTTCCTGCTTTTTTAAAAATATTCTTAATACTTAGTTTCATATAGTATGTACCTCCGGATATTTTTTCTATTATACAATAATATTTTTATGTGATAATACTGTGTATTTATTATGAATAAACTGTAAATTTAGGGATGTAAAAAAACTCCAGACCGCAAAAAGTAGGAATTATCACATATAAGTATATAAAAATTATATATTTTTTATTCTAATGTAAAGATTTTTTCCAATCCCCTAATTTATACTACACTATTTTACTATAAATTACAACTTTTTTCTGATTTAATGGATATTTTTTCCATTTTTGTTAAATTTCTCTTGCTTTTATGAAAAAAATGGTATATAATGGAAATACAACCAAATAATTCATATAAAAAAGGAGATAAAAAGAAAATGAGTAAAAAAATTAAGGTACTGCTTGCAGATGATAGCATTGTATTTAAAGAACAACTTACAAAAGCGATAGAAAAAGAAGAAAGCATTGAGTTTTCAAAGCATATTACGGATGGAAGAGAGGTTATAGAATCCATAAAGGAAATAATGCCTGACATTATTATTTGCGACCTGATACTTCCTTTTAAAGACGGAATTGAAATTTTAGAGGAACTATCGCATCTTAATTTAAGAAGAATGCCCATGGTAGTCGTTGCAACTGCTGTTACTACAGATAAGATAATAAGGCAGTGTATGGAATACGGTGCAAATTACTTTATCGCAAAGCCATGCAATCCTGATAATCTTATTAAAATAATAAAGAAACTGACAACTGATATAGAAGAAAATAATATATTTAAAATGAGCGAGGAAAAAGTAGATGAGAATTCATATATAACAAATAATATTGACGAAATCATAGAGTCGAAAGTGACAAATATAATTCACAAAGTGGGAATACCTGCGCATATAAAAGGCTACAAATATTTAAGATGTGCGATTAAAAAAACAATCATTGACGAAGATATTATAAACTCTGTAACCAAAGAACTTTATCCCGAAGTTGCAAAAGAGTATAATACAACGCCTCCAAGAGTCGAACGTGCAATCCGTCATGCAATTGAGGTAGCATGGAACAGAGGGGAAGAAGAAACTTTAAACAAAATATTCGGATATACTGTTTCTTCAAATAAAGGAAAGCCTACAAATTCGGAATTTATAGCAATGATTGCAGACAGATTAAGACTGCAGAATCAAAGTATGCTGGCTAAATAAGTGGTATTGCCTGACGGCAGTTTTATTCGCCTTATGTCGAGTGGTATTGCTTTCGCAGTGGTATTGATTTTGGCAGTTTATTAGAAAATCCACCATAAAAGGGACTGTCCCTTTTATGGTGGATTATTCGTTTTTATGATAATAATTATATATTTTTTCGGCTAAAGTTTTGTTTACAACTTTATTTAACTCTTCCTTAGATGCATTTTTTATATTGTCAATAGTTTCAAAATAAGAAAATAATTTCTGCCTTGTTTTATCCCCGATGCCGTCAATATTTAAAAGGTCTGACCTGATAAGATTATTTGTTCGCAAATGATGATGGAATTTTACTGCCTGATTATGCGTTTCATCCTGCATTTTTGAAACAAGGTTAAAAGCATTTTTCTTTAAGTAACATTCATATTCTTTACAATCATCAGTTATATCGCGGGTTTTATGTTTATTATCTTTTACAAGCCCGAAAACATCAATTGAAAGTTCTGCCATCTTTACAGCATTTTTGCCAACTTTAACGTGGTTCATTCCGCCGTCAACAAAAATTAAATCGGGAAGATTTATAAATTTAAGTTTCTCTCTGTCCTCTCCGTTTTCAAGTTTCAGCCTGTCTTCTAAATAGTGTATAAGTCTTCTGTAAATAACCTCATACATTGCTCCGTAGTCATCCTGCTCAGTATGATATTTTATTTTAAATTTTCTGTACTCTTTAGGATTTGGTTTCCCGTTTTCAAAAACAGTCATAAACCCAACAATATCTTTTCCGCCCGTATTTGAAATATCATAAACTTCAATTCTTTCAGGAATTTTTTCTAAATTAAGAAGTTCTTTAAGTTCATAAAGTCCGCTTTCAAATTTATTTCCTTTTTTCTGTTTAAGCCCCTCTTTTGCATTATTTAGAGCAAGGAGAGAAAGTTGTTTCTTTTTCCCCAGTTTAGCGTAATTTAAGATTACATTAGAACCTTTCTTTGCAGAAAGGAACTCGCCTATAAGTTCCATATCGGAAAACGTAAAGGGAATAATTATTTCCTTTGGAATATAAAAAGAAGCATCATAAAACTGTTTGATAAATTCCTTTAAGACCTCTTCTTTTTCTTCTCCTGATTTGAAGAACATATTTTTACTGCCAAGCATTTTCCCGTTTCTTATAAACATTACGGTAACGCAAGTTTTTTCCTCGTCATCGTAAATACCCAAAACATCTATATCCGAATTTTTAGGTGCAGATATTTTCTGCTTTTCGGATATTTGATTTATATGATTTATCCTGTCTCTTAACTCGCCTGCAAGTTCAAATTTAAGTTCACTGCTCGCCTTTTCCATATCGGCTTTAAGTTTCTTTAATATACCATCTTCTTTACCATTAAGAAAACGGATAATTTCTTTTATATTGTTATTATAGTCTTCTTTGGAAATATATTTCATACACGGACAGGAGCATTGATTTATATGGTAATTAAGACATTCTCTGCCCTTATACTCTTTTTTCAAATCAAGATTGCAACTTCTTATTCCATACGTTTTTCTAAGAAGGTCGATTACCTCTTTTACTGAATAGGAACTCACGTATGGGCCAAAAAATTTATCCTTTTTATTATCCACCTTTCTTGTCATCATAATTCGGGGATAATCTTCCGATGTTGTAATTTTTATATATGGAAAAGTTTTATCGTCTTTTAGTAAAATATTATATTTGGGACGATGCCTTTTTATAAGATTGCATTCCAAAATAAGCGCTTCAATTTCAGAATCGGTTACAATCCAGTTAAGGTCATAAATGCAGTCTATCATTTTTAAAACCTTGTTATTATGGTTTGCACTTTTTACAAAATATGAACGCACTCTGTTTTTTAATATTTTTGCCTTTCCGACATATATAATATTATTAAGTTCATCCTTCATAATATATACGCCCGGCTTGTCAGGAAGCATTTTTAATTTTTCTTTAATTACACCGTTCACTTTAACACCTTCTATTAAAAGGGGATAGGAAAAAATGTTCATAACAAAAAGCTATTTGATTTCAGAGATTTTAAAAAAATCTTTACTTTCATTTTGCATTTTGCATTTACGGGAGGGCACGGAGGCCCTCCCCTACAATCTACAGACCCAAAAAAAGGGCTGTTTTAAAACAGCCCCCATATTTTTATTCGCCGAAATTAGAATTTATAAGCGAAACCAAGCCGTTAACAGCAGTTTCTTCGTCAACGCCCTCCGCTATAATGGTTATGTTAGTTCCTCTTGTAATCCCCAAAGATAAAACCCCAAGTAAACTCTTTGCACTAACCTTTCTTTCATCCTTTTCAACCCAAACTGTTGATTTGAATTCATTTGCTTTTTGAATAAAAAATGTAGCAGGTCTTGCATGCAAGCCTATTTGATTTTGAACTACAACATCTTTAGAGTACATAAATTATACCTCTCCCTTTTCTGACTTTAAACCTTTTAAAATATAATACAAAAATATGCATTTTAATCCATCTTTTTATACTATTAGAATACTAAATTTAGAAGATAAAGTCAACACTTTTTTGTTATTTTTTATAATTTACATAAAATTAACAATTTATTGTTTGTTTTTTCTATAAAGTCTGCTATGATATTATTATATGAAATTTTTTTAAGGTGGTAATTATTATGAATTTTTTAAGGCGTATTTTTTATAATATGTACGGTATGGACAAAATGGGTTATTTTACAATACTTACCTCAATTGTTTTAAACCTTCTTGGCAGTCTTTTTCGTGTGCGTCTTTTTATTATTTTAGGTGAAATTATCTTTTTATATTCGGCTTTTCGATTTATTTCTAATAATAAGGCTCAAAGATTTAAGGAAAATCAGAAATTTTTAAAAATATATGAAGATGTAAAAAGAAAGTTAAGACAGAATAAAGCAAGACTTAGTGATAAAAAGAATAATTATTTCCGTTGCCCGAAATGCAAAACTTACCTTTCTGTGCCAAAAGGCGTAGGCAAAGTATGTATAGTTTGCAGAAAATGCAATCATCAGTTTATTAAACGCAGCAAATAGTATACGAACTTGTATACTGCACTAAAAGTCAAGATATATTTCGATTGAAATATATCTTTATTTATGTTATAATGATTTCATCAAAGATGAATTCTGCGATATACCTTTCGGTGCGATATATTTTTGAATATCCCCGCCAAAGGCGGAATATGCAAAAAATGAGAATTAGGAGTGAAATTTTTATGAAAACTAAAATTGCTCTTATCCCTGCGTATAAACCTGACATAAAACTTATAACCCTTATTGAATCATTAATCAAAACGGATATTATTCCTGTTGTGGTTAATGACGGCAGCGGGAATGAGTTTGACGAAATTTTTCAAAAAGCAAATGAATATTGCCATGTTCTTTCTCACGAAGTAAATAAAGGAAAAGGAAGAGCGTTAAAGACGGGACTTTCATACATTAAAGATACCTACAAAAAGGATTACATAGTTGTTACTTTAGATGCTGACGGTCAGCATACTATTAAAGATGCGAAAAAAGTATTAAGTCTTTGCGAAGAAAATCCCAAAGTTCTTGTTTTGGGAAGCCGTTTTTTTGACAAGGACACTCCTCTGAGAAGCAGATTCGGAAACACGCTTACAAGACTTGTATACAAAATTTCTACAGGAATTTCAGTATATGATACTCAAACGGGGCTTCGTGCTTTCTCTGACGAAATCATTGATAATCTGATTGACATTAAAGGCGAAAGATACGAGTATGAAATGAATGTTCTGCTTGAATGTAAAAATTCAGGTATTAAAATAATTGAAACCAAAATTGAAACAATTTATATTGATAATAATTCCTCATCACATTTTGATGCAGTTAAAGACTCAATAAGAATATATAAAAATATCTTAAAATTTTCTGCTTCGTCAATTTTCTCGTTTTTAGTTGACTATGGATTTTACAGTTTATTTTTAGTTATATTCGGTCTTTTTGGAATTTCAAAAACTGTTACTTTTTCAAACATCTGTGCAAGATGTATAAGTTCCGTAGTTAATTTTAATATTAACAGAAAGTACGTTTTCAAAAGCAAAAAAAATATTATAAAATCACTTATTGAATACTATTTTTTAGTTGCAGTTATACTTATAGGTAACACTTTGGTACTTAACTTCTTTATTTATAAACTTTCTTTAAATGCATTTTTTGCAAAAATTGTTACTGAGATAGTTTTCTTTATTATAAGTTTTTTTACACAAAATTTCATAGTTTTTAAAAGGGAGAGTTAAATGAAACTGTTATTTGAGTTGTTTATATGTTTTTTCAAAATAGGTATTATGACCTTCGGAGGCGGAATGGCAATGCTTCCGATTTTAGAAAAAGAAGTTGTTGATAAGAAAAGGTGGGCAACAAGAGAAGAACTTCTTGATTATTACGCTGTATCACAATGCACACCCGGAATAATCGCAGTAAATGTTGCAACTTTTATAGGTCATAAACTAAAAGGAATAAAAGGCGGCGTTGTTGCAACTTTAGGGGTTGTCTGCCCCTCTGTTATAATTATTTTAATTATTGCCGCTTTTCTTAAAACTTTTTCTTCTCTTATAATTGTTCAAAAAGCATTTAACGGAATAAGAGTTGCTGTATGCGCTCTTGTTATTTCTTCAGTTGTCGGTCTTTGCAAAAAAGGAATAAAGGACTTCTTAGGGGTTATAATTGCACTTTCAACTTTCGGGATAATTGTCGCACTTAATTTATCTCCTATTTATATAGTTATTTGTGCCGTAATTATCGGTATATCCTATAATTTAATAAAGGAGAAAAGAAAATGATTTATTTAACACTTTTTTATGAATTTTTCAAAGCGGGGCTTTTCGCTGTGGGCGGCGGTCTTGCTACACTTCCTTTTTTATATAATATGGCAGATAACTATTCTTGGTTTACCCATTCGGAACTTACTGATATGATTGCAATTTCCGAATCTACACCTGGTCCTATAGGTGTTAATATGGCAACCTATTCAGGATTTAACGCATCAGGAGTTTTGGGAGGAATTGTTTCCACCTTAGGTTTAATATTACCCTCTATAATAATAATTCTTATAATTTCATCATTTTTAAATAAATTTAAAGATAACAAGTTTGTAGAATATTCTTTTTATGGAATAAGACCTGCCGTATGCGGACTTATATCCGCTGCTGTTTTTGATATTATTTTGGTTACCCTGCTCGATTTAAATTATTTAGGTAGTTTTTTAAACATATTTAAAATAAAGGAAATTATCTTATTTGCAGTTTTATTTATCCTAATAAGAAAAATAAAAATCCACCCTATTTTCTTTATTTTAGCATCAGGAATTATTGGTATCATTTTATTGTAACAAAAAAGGAGATGTTTAAACATCTCCTTTCAGACTGTCGAAAAAGTCGGTCTACCGCAAAAAAATTAAAAAAATTTAAGAATATTGATAAATAAAGATATTAATAATTCAAAGTGAAATGGCAAGGGCATCATCGAGAAACTGATGTGACCCCAAAAAGTTAGACTTTTTATAGCGTAGTGGTTTTAGAGGCTGCTACGCTATT
>SVKJ01000025.1 GCA_015068525.1 Oscillospiraceae bacterium
CTACCTCCTATTATTTATACAATAAATATATCCTATAATTTATATTATATACAAATCATAGGATATTGTCAATATACTTTTTTTCGTCAAATTTCGACATTCTTTATATTGATTTTGTCAAGTCAGGGACAAAAATTTTTGTAGGGAACGGATTTATCCGTTCCGCTTCGGAATGCATAACTGCATTCCCTACATTTTACATAACACCTGACGCATTTGTTTTACAATGCCTTATATAGATTTTCTATAGTTTTTATATCAGTTTCAGAAAAATCTTCCATTTCGAAGGTTAAATTCATACTTTTATATTTTTCAAGACAAAGTTTTTTAAATGGCAAAAGTTCAATTTTTGACACATTTTTAAGTTCTTTTACTTTTCTTAAAAACTCTATATTTTCTTTCGTATTATTAACACCTTTAATAATAACCTGCCTTATCCATACCTCTTTATTTATACTTTGAAGATAATTTAAAAATTCAAGAGTTATTTTATTTGATGCCCTCATATATTCCATATACAGTTTCTCGTTTGGCATTTTTAAATCTAAAAGTACCAAATCAGTATATGTAAGCAGTTCTTTAACATAATCATTTAAAATACTTCCGTTTGTATCAAGAGCGATATGGTAGCCTTTTTCTTTCAGAAGTTTAAATAAAGGGATAAGTTCTTTTGCCTGAAGGAGTGGCTCTCCTCCTGAAAAAGTCACTCCACCTTTATCAAATATATAATTTTTAAATCTCTCAACTTTTTTGAAAATTTCTTCTATGGTAAATAAGTTATTCTTATTTTCATAAACGGTTTCGGGGTTATGGCAATATTTACACTTAAAATTACATCCTTGCATAAACACAACAAATCTGACACCCGGCCCGTCAACCGTCCCTAAAGACTGAAACGAATTTATATTTAGCATATTATATACTGTTATGGAAAGTTCTTTTAATAACTTCCTGTTGTTGCTCCTTGTTAAGTTTATGGAAATTTACTGCATATCCTGATACCCTGATTGTAAGGTTAGGATATTTTTCAGGATGATTATAGCAGTCCTCAAGTATATCCCTGTTCATAACATTTACATTGATATGATGTGCCTTATTCTTAAAATAACCTCCAAGAATAGATACTAAATTATCAATTCTTTCTTCCTTAGTTTTGCCGAGTGCATCAGGAACAATTGTAAAGGTATTTGATATACCGTCCTGACAATAATCATAGGATATTTTTGCAACTGAGTTTAAAGATGCTAAAGCACCGTTTGTTTCTCTGTTATGCATTGGATTAGCGCCCGGAGCAAATGGTTCGCCTGATTTTCTTCCGTCAGGAGTTGCCCCTGTTTTCTTACCATAAACAACATTTGATGTAATAGTTAAAACGGACAATGTATGTTTAGCGCCTCTGTATGCCTTAGTTTTGCAAAGTTCATTATAGAAATCTTCTAAAACGCAGGTTGCTATAGAATCAACCCTGTCATCATCATTTCCGTATTTAGGGAAATCGCCTTCTATTTTAAAATCGCAGATTATTCCATCTTCATTTTTTATTGGTGTAACTTTTGCATATTTTATAGCACTTAAAGAGTCACAAAGAACGGAAAGCCCTGCAACACCAAATGCCATAAATCTTCCTACTTTGGTGTCGTGAAGTGCCATCTGAAGTTTTTCATAGGCATATTTATCGTGCATAAAATGGATAACATTCATTGTGTTAACATAAAGTCTGCACATCCATTCTTTATACACATTAAAACGTTTCATTACATCATCGTAATCTAAAACTTCTGAAGATACAGGTTCCATTACGGGTCCTATCTGGTCGCCTGTCTTTTCATTTTTACCACCGTTTAGTGCCATTAAAAGAAGTTTTACAAGATTACATCTTGCACCGAAAAACTGCATTTGTTTGCCGACCTGCATAGCCGAAACACAACACGCAATCGCATAATCGTTGCCATATTTTTCTATCATTACATCATCATTTTCATATTGAATAGAATCAGTATCAATAGAAACTTTTGCTACATACTTTTTAAAGTTTTCAGGCAGTTTTTCACTCCATAAAATAGTCATATTAGGCTCTGGTGCTGTACCTAAATTATAAAGTGTATGTAAAAATCTGAATGCAGTTTTTGTAACAAAGGATTTATTTCCTTCACACATTCCACCTATGCTTTCGGTTATCCACATCGGGTCACCGCCGAATAAGTCATTATATTCAGGAGTTCTTAAGTGCCTTACTATTCTTAATTTTAAAACGAACTGGTCAATAAGTTCCTGAGCACCTTTTTCATCTAAAATCCCGTTGTCCATATCTCTTTTAATATAGATATCTAAAAATGCAGTATTTCTTCCCAAACTCATAGCAGCTCCGTTTTGTTCTTTTACTGCACCTAAGTATGCAAAATACAACCATTGAACTGCTTCTTTTGCATTTTTTGCAGGCTGTGAAATGTCAAACCCGTATAGCTTTGCCATTTCTTTTAACTTTTCCAAAAAATCTATTTGTTTATAAAGTTCTTCTGAAAGTCTTATGTTTTCCTCGCACATATCAAGTGATGCAAGATTCTTTTTATCCTTTTTCTTTTCTTCGATAAGCCTGTCAACCCCGTAAAGAGCTACACGTCTGTAATCGCCTATAATTCTTCCTCTGCCGTAAGCATCAGGAAGACCTGTTAAAATTCCTGCACTTCTTACTTTTCGCATTTCATCGGTATATGCGCGGAACACCCCGTCATTATGAGTGGTTTTATACTTAAACTCATTTTCAACTTTTTCGGACAACTTATATCCGTACGCTTCACAGGCATTTCTTGCCATTCTTATTCCGCCGAAAGGGTTAACACCTCTTTTTAACGGTTTATCAGTTTGAAGACCGAATATAACTTCGTTTTCTTTATCAACGTATCCTGCTTTAAATGTAAGTAAAGATGTAACAGTATCAACATCAACATCTAAAACTCCACCGTTTTCATGCTCTTTTTTCAGAAGATCATTTGTAATATTTAAAATATTCTTTGTTTTATCGGTAACACCTTCCAAAAATTCTTCGTTACCGGTATATTCAGTATAGTTATTAATAAGAAAATCTGAAACATTAATTTCCTCTTTCCACTTTTCCCCTTTAAACTGTTCCCAATAATTCATATTACCTTCTCCTTTCTATTAAAAAAGGGCATTCTTACAAAGAAGAATGCCCAGACGGTCGGCTTTTAATACGATACATCACCTTGTGGTTAATTCCACAAAATCCGTCAGCGATATATCTACATATATTCTATATTATTTTTTTCATTTTGTCAATACTAAAAAATTCGTTCCAGGCTTTTTTCTTCGCTCTCGATATCCCAGATATCCTCAAAGTATATCTCGTCTTTTACTATTATAAGTTTTTTTAGATCAAAATCTATTTTTGATACCATACCCTCTTTTTTTATATATTCGCCTTCATAATAATAAATAACCTTTATTATCATACCTTTTTCTACAAGGTTTAATTTATACGATAAATCCTGAGCCTTATCTTCTAAGATTTCATGGCGGGGTACAACTATTTTTTCTTTTTCGAGTATTTTTCTATAAAAACCTTTAAGCGGAGAAAATGGTGCAAACTGCCTTGCTCTTTCAATCACCGTTATGACCTCCCACAAGCGTATTTCTCTTTTTACCCGTTGCTTTTTCTTTATAATTCATTCCTTTTAAAATTGCATTCTTACCATATTTCTTTTTTATATCAATTATTGCTTTTTGCTTACTTCTTTCTTTATCATTCATTAAAAAATCTGAAAAGAAATCTAAATTAACATATTCTTCAATCACAAGGTTATTAAAGCCTATATTGACTTTTCTTATGGGTGCATTTTTATGAGTTGTTTTATCAAAATAATCTAAAAAATATTCGGTAAGTTTTTTTTGCGAATTTGTATAATTATTTATTTTTATCGTTCCGCCTGTTGTTTTATTCGTGCTATCTGAGTATCCTATACGCAGTGTTATAGAATTTGTCACAAGATTTTTATCAACTAAATCAAGAGTCAGCATATCCACCATTTCTTTTAGCACAAGCCTTGCATCAGAATAATTATAATCTTCAAAAAGAATCTGACCGTTAGAAATTGATGTTGTTTTGGTTTCATAATGTTTGATGTCATAAATAGTACAAGGCTCTATTCCTTTTGAGTGGTCAATTAAATATTCTGCATTTACTCCGAACTCACGGTATAAAAGCCTTTCCTCCATCTGCGATACGCCGTACAAATCATACACGCCAAACTTTTCAAGCCTTTTTGCAATACCGCTTCCCACATTCCAGATATCAGTTATAGGTTTGTGGTGCCATATTTTTTCTTTAAATAAGTCTTCGTCTAAATAACCTATAAAATCGTCAGCATTTTTTGCGGTTATATCAAGGGCAACTTTTGCCAAAAAAAGATTAGTGCCAATACCTGCAGTTGCTCTTATTTTTGTTTTTTTATATACCTCGTCCATTATCATAAGAGCAAGTTCTTTCGGAGTTTTATTATAAAGTTCAAGATAATTTGTTATATCAAAAAAACATTCATCTATTGAATAAATATGGATATCGTCTTTTGATATGAATTTCAAATATATTTCATAAATATTTGCAGAGTATTCTATATAAAGATTCATTCGGGGTTTTGCAATAATATAATCAATATCTTTTGGAATTTCAAATATTCTTCCCCTGTTTTTAACGCCCCTTGCTCTTATCCCAGGAGAAGCAGCAAGGCAAATAGCCCCTCTTCCTCTTTTCTCATCTGCTACCACAAGATTTGTTGTAAAGGGGTCAAGTCCTCTTTCTGCACATTCAACCGATGCGAAGAAACTTTTTAAATCAATACATAAATAATACTTTTCCATAATTATAAATTTTTAAGAACTTCCTTAATAAAATCCCATGTTCTTTTTGTTGATGAAATACTTAATCTTTCTTTCGGTGTGTGAATATCAAATATATCAGGGCCAAACGATATTGCGTCAAGATTTTTAATTTTTTCTCCTAAAACCCCACATTCAAGCCCTGCATGAATTGCCTTGAATTCAGGCTCTTTGTTATATAGGTTATTATATGCTTTTTTAATAGCATCTCTCAAATAAGACTCAGATTTATACTCCCAAGGAGAGTATTCACCTGAAATTTCTACAGAAGCACCTGCAAGATTGGCAACACTTGTCACTTTATCTATAAGCGCTTTCTTTTCGCTTTTAGAAGAACTTCTTACAGAGTATGACGCTTCTAACCTTTCTTTAAATATTCTTAAAATCCCCATATTAAGAGAAGTTTTAACAAGTCCTTTTATTTCCATATCCATACTTATTATGCCATTAGGAAGTGCCATAAGCATATTTACTGCTTTAAATGTTGAATCTTTAGTTAACGCCAAAGAAGTATCATTAACTTTTTCATATTCTATCATAATATCAGGATCGGCTACATTAAACTCTTTTTTTAAATCACTAAAATACGAATCTATAATATTATCAACGTTTTCATCACAATAAAAAGAAAATTCAGTAAGAGGCGGTATTGCGTTATCTTTAAGTCCGCCTTTAATATCAACTAAATTTATTTTATAATCAGTAATCAGGGAAAATAGAATTCTTGATGCTAATATATTGGAATTAGCTCTTTGCTTATCTATTTGGGCTCCTGAATGACCGCCTTTTAAATTATGAATTTTAACTGAGTATTTAGTTCCTGATGCTTTTTCATATTCTAAAGGCAAACTGCACTTTACAGTTGCACCTCCGGCGCAACTTACGGTAAAAATCCCTTCTTCTTCAGAATCAATATTTAATAGTAAATTTCCTTTTAAATCCGACAAATCAATAAAAGAAGCACCCAAAAGTCCTATTTCTTCATCAACTGTAAAAACTGCTTCAATATCAGGATGAACTATATCTTTACTTTCCAAAATTGCAAGAGCATAAGCAATTGCAATTCCGTCATCTGCTCCCAGAGTCGTACCTTTTGCAAAAACAAAGTCATCATCAACCTGCAAATTCAAACAATCGTTTTCAAAATCAAAAGGTAAAGCATCTTCTTTTTCGCAAACCATATCAAGATGACCTTGAATAATAACAGTGTTGTCACTCAAAGTCCCCTGTTTTTTCTTTTTAATAATTACGTTATTCATTTCATCCTGGGAATATGAAAGACCTTGTTTAATTGCAAAATCAACACAAAAATCACTTATTTTTTTAGTATTACCTGAACCATGAGGAATTTTTGATATTTCGTTAAAATAATAAAAAACTCTTTCAGGCTCTATTCCTTTTAAAACATTCATTTTTCTACCTCTATTTCAAATTTTTTACTCTGCAGTAAATATAATACTTTACATAACGCTTTTTCCGAAAGTATTCTTCTAAAAAAAACTGCTATTTTCATTAAAAGACCCGGAATAATTATAAGTTTTCCTTTAAACATCATTTTAATGGTATAAGAAGAAACTTTGTCACAATCTGCTATAATTAAATCTCTGCCTTTTTCTTTGCCGTTTCCGAAACTTACTTTCGCAACCTTTTCAAATTCGGTTTTGACAGGTCCGGGACAAAGAACACTTATTTTAACATTTGATTTTTCCTGTCTTAATTCTTCGTATATTGACTCGGTAAGCCTGAAAACGTATGCTTTAGTCGCATAGTAAGAAGAGAAAAGAGGACCTGGGAAAAAAGCAGCAATAGATGCAACATTTAAAATATATCCTTTATTTTTCTCTTTGAATTTTTTTACTGCCATTTTTGTTAAAATATGAACTGCGCGAACATTGGTATCAAGCATTTTAAGTTCAGAATCTAAATCTGACGACGAAAAATCACCAAACACTCCAAACCCTGCATTATTTATAAAAACATCTGTATCAGAAAGTTCTTTTTCAATTTCTCTATATGACTCTTCTTTTGTGATATCAAGGCATTTAATATAAAGATTTGTTTTTATTTTACTTTCAAGTTCTTTTAACTTATCTTCTCTTCTTGCAACTGCAATAATATCATATCCCATTTTAGATAAAATTATTGCCATACTTCTTCCAAGTCCTGAACTCGCTCCTGTAATTAACGCTTTCATACTTTAGCCTCCGTTACTCATTCTACTTTAATTTATAATACCACATCTTAGAATTAAAGTCCAATATTTATTAAAAAATTAAAAAAATATAAAAAAGCCTTGACTTATAGACAAATATGGTATAAAATAGTACGGTAACCGCTCGAGTACGGTCATAATAATTGTTAAGTAGATATATTAATATCTTCTTACGATTAACCTTACAAGGCGAGTCCTAAAAAATAAAGGGAGGTGCTACAGAATGTACGCAGTAATCGAAACAGGCGGTAAACAATACAAAGTTTGTGAAGGTGATGTTATCTTCATTGAAAAATTAGAAGTTTCTGAAGGTGATGTTATTACACTTGACAAAGTTGTTGCAATCGCTGATGACAATGGTATCAAAGTTGCTGATGAAGTTAACGGTGCTTCAGTTTCTGCAAAAGTTTTAAAGAACGGAAAAGAAAAGAAAGTTATCGTTTACAAAATGAAACCTAAAAAAGGTTACAGAAAAAAACAAGGTCACAGACAACCTTATACAAAAGTTCAGATTGAAAAAATCTCTATGTAATTATGACTAAGATTGAAATTACAAAAGATAAGTCGGGTAATATAGTTAAATTTGTAATTGACGGGCATTCGGAATTTTCGCAAAATGAGGATATCGTTTGTTCTGCTATATCATCTGTATCGTATGCCACATTAAACGGCATTGAAAAACTTCTTAATATCCCCTTCGGATATGAAAAAAGTGACGGATACTTATATTTTGTTCTTCCCGACGATTTAAAAAAAGAATTAAGAGAACAAGCAAATATATTACTTAATTCTATGTATTTGTTCTTTTTAGATTTAGAAGAGCAATACAAAGAAAATGTTAATATTATTACGCTGGAGGTGTAAAAATGTTTAGATTAGATCTTCAATTATTTGCTCATAAAAAAGGTATGGGTAGCACCAAGAACGGTAGAGACAGTGAAGCTAAAAGACTTGGTGTTAAAAAAGGCGACGGTCAGGCTGTTTTAGCAGGAAATATTCTTGTTAGACAAAGAGGTACAAAAATTCATCCGGGAACAAATGTTGGTAAAGGTTCTGACGATACTTTATTTGCATTGGTTGACGGTAAAGTTAAATTTGAAAGATTAGGCAAAGACAAGAAACAAGTTAGTGTTATTGCCGGTTAATCATTTTGATTTTTGTGGGTTGCAGCTTTAGTTGCAACCCTTTTTTGAAACTTTAGCCGGAAAATTTGACGGCTTACAGGAGGGACTTTTTATGTTTATAGATAAAGCGAAGATTTTTGTTAAAGCCGGCAACGGCGGTAACGGAAGTATGTCTTTCCATAGAGAAAAGTATGTTGCCGCAGGCGGTCCTGACGGTGGTGACGGCGGAAGAGGCGGAAGCGTTATATTTGTCGCAGACCCTAATCTTTCTACATTACTTGATTTTAAATACAAAAGAAAATATGTTGCAAAATCAGGCGGAGACGGTATGAGTGATAACCGAATAGGTAAAAATGCTGAAAATCTGTATGTAAAAGTGCCTGTGGGAACAGTTGTTTATGATGTCTTGACGGGGCTTATATTATGTGATTTAAATGAACCGGGCATGGAGGCAGTTATTGCAAAGGGCGGTAACGGGGGGTTTGGTAACAAAAGATTTGCAACACCTACAAGGCAAATTCCAAAGTTCGCAAAACCCGGATACCCCGGAGAAGAAAGAGAAGTTTCTCTTGAGTTAAAACTTCTTGCAGATGTCGGCCTTGTCGGTTTTCCTAATGTTGGTAAATCTACTTTTCTTTCGGTATCAACAAAAGCAAATCCTAAAATTGCAAATTATCATTTTACAACACTTGTTCCTAATTTGGGAGTTGCCGATTTAGGTGCAGGAAGAAGTTTTGTTATTGCTGATATACCGGGTGTTATAGAAGGTGCATCAGACGGTGTTGGTCTTGGTCATGACTTTTTAAGACATATTGAAAGAACAAGACTTTTACTTCATGTTCTTGATGTATCAGAATCTGAAGGCAGAGATGTTTTTTCTGATTTTGACATTATAAATAACGAACTTAAAAAATTCAGTAGTGAACTTGCAACAAGAGAACAGATTATTATTCTTAATAAGACTGATTTAGTGTTCGAAGAAGAAAAGATAAATGACGTTAAGAAAAAATTCGAAGAAATGGGATATAAAGTTTTTGTTTGTTCAGGTGTTACGACAAAAGGTGTAAAAGAGATTTTAAATTACGCTTATGAACTCCTGCAAAATATTCCTATGCCTGTTTTATATGATGAAGATAAGATTTACAACGAGGCAATTCACAAAGTTGAGAAAAAACCTTATGAAGTTTATGTTGACGATGAGGGTATTTTCAATGTTGAAGGTCCTTTTGTTGAAAGACTTTTAAAAAGCACTAATCCTAACGATTATGAGTCAATGCAGTATTTCCAGAGGGCTTTAAAATCTTCAGGAATAATTTCGGAACTTGAAAATCAAGGTGTAAAAGAGGGCGACCTTGTAAGACTTTATGAAGTAGAATTTGAATTTGTACTGTAAGTATAATTAGGAATTAGGATTTAGGAATTAGGAATAAAGGAAGGCGAAATCATGCTATACAGCGATTTCGCCTTATTAATATTTGATTTGCATTAATCCTAATTCCTAATTAATTTAAACTGTTTTCATATAAAGTTTATAATAAACTCCTTTTTTATCCATAAGTTCATTATGAGTTCCCTCTTCTTCTATTCCTCGTTTAGTAAGAACTACTATTCTCTTTGAATCTATTATAGTTGATAATCTGTGGGCAATTGTAAAAGTTGTTCTTCCCTTTGCGAGTTCTAAAAGTGATTTTTGAACTATATATTCACTCTCGTTATCAAGGGCGCTTGTTGCTTCATCCAATATTAATATTTTAGGGTCTTTAAGGAAAGTTCTTGCAATACTTATTCTCTGTTTCTGCCCTCCTGAAAGTTTAACTCCTCTTTCCCCTACATAAGTATCATATCCATCGGGAAGTTCCATAATAAAATTATGGGCATTGGCAAGATGTGCAGCGTTTATTACCTCTTCTTTTGTTGCACCTGGTTTACCATAAGCAATATTATCATATACCGAGCCTGAGAACAAATATACATCCTGCGAAACTACCCCTATATTTTCTCTTAGTGATTTTAATGTTACATCTTTTATATTAACATAGTCAATTAAAATTTCTCCCGAATCAATATCATAAAAACGAGGTATAAGATTTAAAAGAGTAGTTTTCCCGCCTCCCGAATGCCCTACAATCGCTACGTTATCCCCTGCTTTTACACTTAAGTTAACATTTTTTAAAACTGAATGTGATTTTTTAGAATATCTGAAAGACACATCTTTAAATTCTATATTTCCAGAAACGTTTCTTAAAACAATTGCGTTTTCTTTTTCTTTAATATCAGAGGGTGTATCCATTATTTCTAAAAATCTTTCAAAACCTGTAAGACCCCTTTGAAACTGTTCGGTAAATTCCACTAATTTTCTTATTGCAGTAAGCAGAGTTTGTATGTATAAAAGATATGCAACAAGGTCGGCAGCATTTATAGCCCCGCTTTTTAAGAAAAACGCTCCTGAAAACACAACAGTAAGATACATAAATCCGTCAAAAAATTTTATACCACTATGAAAAAGTCCCATATAATGATATGCTTTTCTTTTTATATATAAAAACTTATTGTTGCCCTCTTTAAACTTTTCTTCTTCTACATTTTCATTTGTAAAAGATTTTACTATTCTTATTCCGAGCAAACTGTCTTCAACCTGAGAATTTATCTCACCAATCTGCTTTCTTTGTGCCTTGAACATAGTCTTCATTTTCTTATTCATAATTATCGAAAATACAAACATAAAAGGAATACAAGCAAATATTATTAAAGTTAATTTAGCATTTATTCCTATAAGAATGATAAAAGCACCCACAATTTTCAAAGTGGACATAAAAAGTTCTTCAGGACAATGGTGCGCAAATTCCGTAACATCAAAAAGGTCACTTGTTATTCTGCTCATAAGCTGACCTATTTTTGTGTTATCATAATAAGAATATGGAAGTTTTTGAAGATGGTTAAACAAATCTCTTCGCATATCAGTTTCCATCTTTGTTCCCATAACATGTCCGTTTGCACTTACATAATAGTTGGAAAAAGTATCCAATATAACAAAAATAAGCATTATAATCCCTGTTTTAAAAATAATATCATAAGATATTCCGTTTAAATTAAGTCCTTCGTTTATTATTTTTCTTATTAAAACAGGATTTATAAGAGCAACGAGTCCGCATATAAGAGCACAAAACATATCCATAAAAAATGTAAAAAGATATGGTTTATAATACGGGATAAATCTTCTTATAGTACCTTTATTTTTCATAACTCGTAACTTTTCCTCCTTTTACTACTGTATATCCTCTTTTTATCGGTGGAATTTTTCCTTTAACCTCGCCTTTTGGTGTTATAACACCTGTTATACCGGTATTACCAGCTCTTAAAACATATTTATTGTTTTCTACTGCACGAAATACGCTATGGGCAAAATGGTTTTCTACACCAAAAGAATCAGTAAACCATGAATCATTTGTTATAACAAGAAAATAATCACACTCATTGCTGTTTGTTTTATATGAAAGGCAGGGATAGGCTGAATCTATACATATAAGCCCCCCGATTTTACCTGAGTCTGTGTTAATCACGATTGCTTCTTTGCCCTCTTTCAAACCATTACCAAAAAAATATTCATTTTCAGCAAACGGAATTAAATGCCTTTTATGATAAACATCATTATATTCTTTTCCTTTTTTATTAAAAGCAATCATACTGTTATAGTAACCGTCTTCCTCTTTGTAAAAACAGCCTGCATAAATTTCGACGTTTTCCTCTTTAGATAATGAACTTAATTTCTTATACCAGAAACTTTCGGGATAAATTTCAGAATTTATAACAGTTTCAGGCCATACAACAGCATCTACATCATATTTTTGTTTTACTTCTTCAGTTAAATCCTGATATATTTCAAAAGACTTTCTCAGGCTGTTATTCTCCCATTTTTCAAGCGAAGATAAATTTCCCTGAATAAGTGCAATATCATATTTAAATTCTTCAGGATTATATATATTTAATCTTAACGCACCTACACTCACATTTAAGGTGAAAATCAAAATTGCAAGATATAAATATTTTATATTTTTTAAGAATATAAACTTATAAATCAGCACATTTATAAGAACTATAAGTCCTGTTAAAAAATAACTTGAAAAAAATCGTGCGCTTTGAATAAAGGCAAGATTATTATACCACGGAAGATATAAATTTGATAGAGTAAGACCAAATTCGCCAAGTCCGATTATAAACTCGTAAATACTGTAACACAAGGGGAAAAACCAGATGTTTTTTACATATTTTGAAAAAATATAAGTAAATAATCCTCCCAGCAAGCCCTCAAAAAGAACAATACCAAAGTACATAAGAAAAACAATACCCAAACTTTTAAATCCTGTAAGCCCCATAAATTCCATAGGATGCATATTAAATAAAAAGGACATAGTTACAATATTTAAAGAAGATGCAAAAACTGCACCCTTTAAAAAACTTTTCTTCCCTTTTTCGACACTCGTTATAAAAGGGATAAGAGTTATTAAACTAATAAACCTGATTTCTTTAAATACAAAAGTAAATCCTGTAAGTATTCCCGATATAAAACACAGTAACATTAAATTTTCACTTCTTCCTTATTATATTATATAAAAAAACTTACCTGAAATCAACTTTTTTGTTCTACAAACTTTTCCAATATTCAATAATTTACTACAACAAAAAAATTTTTACTTTTTTTTCAAACAATAATTGACAAATTTTGGATAATATGTTATCATATTCCTAGTGTAGTACAAAAAGGAAAAACACTAATGATGTAATATTAAAGTGAGAAAGGAAGAACATTATGAAATCTACAGGAATAGTAAGAAAAATTGATGAATTGGGAAGATTAGTGCTTCCTATCGAATTAAGAAGAAATATGAATTTAGACATTAAAGACCCGCTTGAAATATTTGTCGAAGATGATATGATAATTCTAAAAAAATACGAATCTTCTTGTATTTTCTGCGGAGATGCGAGAGATAATGTTATTTATGAAAATAAGCACGTATGCAAAAAATGTATCGAAAAATTAAATTCTAAGTAAAAGTATTATTAAAGGGGCTGTAAAATATACAGCCCCTTATATTTTTATATATTATCTAAACAAGATTCTTAAAAATTCTCAGTTTCTCATAAATTCATAAGCATTTTTTAAAAAATAATAAAAAACATTAAACTTAACAACTTAATTTGTATTTATCACCATAAAACTTAAATTTTTCATTAAACTGCGGATTGTTATCAAGCAAACTTTGTTTGTATTCGTGAGCATTCATATTATGATAGGTTGCATCAATCAAACAAGTTGCAATGTTTGAGCAATGGTCGGAAGTTCTCTCCAAATTAGTTAAAAGATCACCCCAAATAAATCCAGCTTCAACTGTGCATTCACCATCTGCCAAGCGAACTATATGCCTGTCACGGAGCATTGATTTAAGTCCGTCAATTACCTGTTCTAAAGGTTCTACATTATACACGGCATTTTCATCATCTTTATTAAAAGCGCCGAGTGTGATGTCAAGTATCTCTGATACTGCGTTTAAAAGAACATCAAGTTCCTTTTTAGCATCTTTTGAAAATTCTATTTTCTTTTCTTTTAATTCTTCAACTGATTCCAGAATATTCACGCTATGGTCGGAAATTCTTTCAAAATCTCCGATAGCTTTCAATAATTTTGATACTTCTGAACTATCTTCATCTGATGTTCTCGAACGTGATAATTTAGTTAAGTATGTTCCTAAAATATCTTCATAATGGTCGGTGTTATCTTCCATCATTCTTATTTTTTCCGCCTTTTTCACATCATACTCATGTACAGTTGAAATTGCAAGTTTAAAACCTGCGACAGCCTCGTTTGCCATTTTCTTTGCTACATTATAGCATTGCGAAAGTGCAATCGTAGGTGTTGCAAGAAGTCTTTCATCAAGTTCAACAATCTTCTCTGTTTCTTTCCCTTCAGGAACAATTATATATGCAAGTTTTTCAAGAAGTGATGACATCGGAAGAAGAAGTACAGTACACAAAATATTAAATATTGAGTGCGAAACCGCTATTCCAAAGTAAGTTGCAGATGTATCCAAAATTACAGGTTTAACAGTAACAGATAGTATACTGAATACTCCAAGCCATACAACAGTTCCTATAACATTAAACAGAAGATGTATGACAGAAGCTCTTCTTGCGTTTTTATTTGTACCAAGCGAAGATAAAAGTGCGGTTACGCAAGTACCAATGTTTTGTCCCATAATAATCGGAATTGCTGCGCCATAAGAAACAGCCCCGGTTGTAGAAAGTGCCTGCAGTATTCCGACTGAGGCAGAACTTGATTGAATGATAGCCGTAAGGACAGCACCGACTAAAACACCAAGAACAGGATTTTTAAACATTATAAACAAGTTCTGGAATTCAGGTATATCAGAAAGACCTGAAACTGCAGATGACATTGCATTCATACCAAACATCAATGTTGCAAATCCAAGAAGAATTGTGCCTACATCTTTTTTCTTACCGGATTTCGCAAACATCATAAATATTATTCCGATAAGAGCTAAAATCGGTGTGAATGATGTGGGTTTTAAAAGTTTCATAACTATATTATCACCTGAAATTCCTCCAAGACTGAGTATCCAGGCAGTAACAGTTGTTCCGATGTTTGCACCCATAATAATTCCGATTGATTGTTTTAGTGTCATTATCTTTGAATTAACAAAGCCTACAACCATAACTGTAGTTGCTGACGAACTCTGTATAACAGCGGTAACACCAAGTCCTGTCAAAAATCCCTTTATCGGATTATTTGTAAGTTTACCAAGCAATGCTTTTAAACTGTTACCTGCACGCCTTTCCAAGCCGTCTCCCATTACATTCATACCAAAAAGAAATAAACATAATCCGCCTATCAAATTTAGTACATCAAATATTGTCATTTATTTTTCTCCTTTGTTTTCATAACTTTAAACCATATTTTTCATAATAACATTTTAATATAGTCAATGTTAATTCTAAAAGCAAATGTATGTTAATTGTATGTTAACAAATAAGATTAAAAAATCCTTAAAACAAGATGTTTCAAGGATTTTTGTGAATTTTTATTGTTCAAAAACAATTGTTACGCTTGTTCCTTTTCCCTCTGTGCTTTCAAGAGAAACTTCTGCACCGTGATATGCGGCTGCGTGTTTTACAATTGCAAGACCAAGACCTGTTCCGCCGACAAACTTTGAATGGCTTTTATCAACTCTGTAAAAGCGTTCAAAAACTCTGTTTTGCTCGGATGTCGGAATACCGATTCCTGTATCTCTTACTGTAACACTTGTCTTACCGCCCGCCCGATTGATAATAACATCAACAATACCGTTTTCTTTGTTATACTTGATAGCATTATCACAAAGGTTATATATCATTTCATCAAGAATTTTTCTTACACCGTAAACCTTTGCAGTTTCACCAATCAGACTAAAACTGATATTTCTTTTCTCAGCAATAGGAGTAAGTCTTTTTACAATGTCCTCTGAAAGTTCATAGATGTCAACATTTTCTTGGGTGGCAGGGACTGCACCTTCATCAAGTTCGGATATTTTCATAATATCACTGACAAGGGTAATAAGCCTTTGTGCTTCATCATAGATAGCTGTAGAAAAGTCAATAACTGTTTCATCGGGTGTTCCTCCCGATTTCATCATTTCTGCAAAACCCGAAATGGAGGTAAGAGGTGTTTTTAACTCATGGGACACATTAGATGTAAATTCCTGCCTTAATTGCTCACGCTTTACGCTTTCGGTAATGTCAATTATTACGATAACCGCACCAATAATTTTATCATTTTCATAAACGGGGTTTGCAATCAAGTTATATGTGTTTTCATCGTGTGAAATATTGCTCTCAGTTCTTTCTCCCAAAAGAGCTTTTTCAACTACATTTCTAAAACCTTTGCTACGGTTAAAAGCAAGCACGCTGCTTTCCCTTACATCTGATACTTCAAGCAAACGAATTACCGCCTGATTATAGGAAAGTACATTTGCATCTTTATCAATTACCAAAAGTCCCTCGCTCATATTGTCGGTAATCAATCTAAATTCTTCCTGTTTTTGCTCGGCTTCCTTTATCTGTCTGTTAATGGTTTTCTTTTGTGCCGACATTTTTTTAAGAAGAGGTGTTAATTCCTCATAGGTTTCATTTGCTGCCGGATTATCAAGATCAAGTTCATTTATTGGCTTTATAATAGCCTTCGATAACCTGTATGACAAGAAAACTGAGATAATAAGCGCAAGTACGATAATGATAAAAAGGGGCTGCAGAAGTCCTAATAGTATTATAACAACTGAATTTTGCATTGTTGATACACGAAGAATTGTTCCGTTATCAAGTTTTTCTGCATAGTACAAGGTTTTCTGCATCAAAGTATCGGAATATCTTGAACTTGTACCTTTGCCGTTTTTTATCGCATCTGCAATTTCTTTTCGGTCAGCATGGTTTTCAAGTTCATCTGCATTTGCAGAGGTATCTGCTAAAACTGTACCGTCACTTGATACTAAAGTTATTCTTTTACCTTTTTCATTAAAATTATTTATAAAATCAGTATCTTCATTTTTAACCGCATAGGATATGTATCCCGCTTCGCTTTCAAGTTCCTTAAACATCTGCGCTTCAAAATAACTGAATAACACACCAAAAATCAAGCAAAAACTTATAAGCAAGATAAACATTGAGGTAAAAAAATTGGAACGAAATATTTTATTAACCATTCTCATTACCTCCGAGTTTGTAACCTATATTTTTAACGGTATGAATAAGATCTCCTGCACTTTCAAGTTTCATACGGAGTTTTCTTATATGCACATCAAGAGTTCTTGACTCATCATAAAACTCTCCCCAAACACGAGTAAGCAGAGTGTCTCTTGAAACAACTTTTCCATCTGCTTCGAGTAACATCATCAAAACCGAACTCTTTTCGGTAATGGTTCCGGGTAACCACCCTTGTTTTCTTTCTCCGTAAGGAGACATAATATATACGAGGTTGCTGAACATTCCATATTGTATGAGTAGATTTGCAACCCCTGTAGC
>SVKJ01000026.1 GCA_015068525.1 Oscillospiraceae bacterium
TTTTTGGTGCGGCAAATGGGACTTGAACCCATACGTCAAAGACACACGCCCCTCAAACGTGCCTGTCTGCCGATTCCAGCACTGCCGCATATATTTAACATAAAGGGATAGGAAAAATTGTTCAGATTGGACGAATTTAACCCGAAAGTGTATGCTATACATCGAGAGGTTAAATTCGTTCAAAGTGCAAATAATTTGACCCATAAATTGCTTTAGCAATTTATACCTTGTTTTTGGTTGAAGCACAACACTTGTAATAATTCTTCGTGATTTTATATCTTTTGTTTATTACTTATTTGCACGTTCTGGGCAATTTTAACATCCCGTTTTTATAAATTGTTTTTAGGATTAACAATATTTCTAAAGTCAAGGTCGCCTCTTTCCAAACCTTTTATAAGTACTTCTGCTGTTGCAACATTTGTTGCAAGCGGAATATTATGCACATCGCATAGTCTGAAAAGTGCATTAACATCAGGTTCGTGAGGTTGAGCTGTAAGAGGGTCTCTGAAAAACAACACAAGGTCAATTTCATTATATGCTATTCTTGCACCTATCTGCTGGTCTCCGCCCTGCGGACCTGATAGGAATCTGTGCACACTAAGACCTGTTGCATCCGAAACAAGCCCACCTGTTGTGCCTGTTGCAAACAAGTTATGGTTTTTAAGTATAGGCTTATATGCTATACAAAACTGTACCATAAGTTCCTTTTTCATATCGTGTGCAATAAGTGCAATATTCATATTTCCCTCTCTTTCGTATTAATAAAACCATTTAAAAAAACTTTTCTCTTTTTTTAAGTTTACAATCGGAATATTTTCTCCCGTAATTCTTTTTGCTACATTTCTAAATTGTTTGCCTGCTTTTGAAGAAGATTCCAAAACTGCAATCGTATTTCTCTTCTGACTTTTTAATACAATCTCGTCTTCCTCTATAATACCGATGGGAGAAATGCCCAAAATATCGGTAATTTCATCTATTGTAAGCATATCGCCTCTTTTAATCATATCCTGCCTTACACGGTTGATTAAAATTTTTATCTCAGGTATCGATGCCATTTCAAGTAAAGTTATAACCTTATCCGCATCACGAACAGAGGACATTTCAGGAGTTAATGTAACAATTGCAAGGTCTGCTCCTGCGATAGCAGATTTAAAGCCTTTTTCAATACCTGCAGGGCAATCTAAAAGAATATAATCATAATTATCTTCAACCTCCGAAAAAAGTTTAGAAAAATTTTCGGGATTTAAAAAATCTTTATCAGTTGACTGAGCTGCAGGAAGAAGGTGCAGATGCCCATACTTTTCAAGTTTAAAAATCGCTTTATCGAAAGAACATTTACCTTCTATTACATCAATAATATCATAAACTATAATATCATTTAGTCCCATTGCCAAATCGAGATTTCTAAGGCCGATATCTATATCTGCCATAAGGACTCTCTTGCCAAGTTTAGAAAGTGCTACGGCAATATTGGAAACTGCAACAGTCTTACCGACTCCGCCTTTCCCGGAAGTTATTACAATCGTTTTTGCCAACCTTTAAAACCTCCTTTTTTTACCTTCAAGGAATATTCTATCACATTTTTATAATAAATGCAATATTATTTTTATTCTTTCAAAAGTTCCAATGCGTTTTGCTTTTCAAGAACTCTTAATTGTGATTTTGCCATAATGTTTAGTTGAATAAGTCTTTCTCTTTGGGACACACCTTGTTCGATAAGCACTGCGTTATAACTTTCCATGTTTGCAATCACTAAAAGTTGTTCTATTGTGGCGTAATCTCTTATATTTCCCTTCTTTCCGGGATTTTCTGTTCTCCAGTCTTTTGCCGTCTTTCCGAACAGAGCCATATTTAAAACATCTGCCTCATTGGCATAAACAAAAGTAAGCTGTTTTTCGCTTAAATTAGGAACAATGTTTTCTTTGATAGCATCTGTATGTATACGATAATTAACCTTTGCAAGTTCTCTTTTCGCGTTCCATTCAAGTTCTCTTTGTTCAGTAGCTTTTAACCTTTGTAATTCTTTGATAATATAAAGCTTAAATTCTGCCGAGATCCAACTTGCAAATTCAAAAGCAATATCCTGATGTGCATATACCCCACTATTATATCGCCCTGACGAAACTGTAAGTCCAATACCATTTAGTTTCTCAATCCATTGACTTGGTGTAATCATAAAAGCATTAGTTCCAGCATCTTTTGTAACCGTATCGAATTCGATACGGTTAAAATCGGGATTATTCAGTTCCTCCCATACATATAAAAATCTTAGTGTTTCCTTATTTCTTAACCAATTATATACTGCAAATCTTGGATCGGTGGGATTTTTATATTTAGCAATATCAGTAAGAGATATGTATTCGTCCTGATTTATTTTTTTAAATCTTATATCTATGCCTTTTACCTCTATTTGATTATTCTTTGCCATATCGTATTCTCCCTTTATTTCAACTAAATTTTATTATACCGATGCTTTTAATTTTTCTTTGATAAATTATTAGTTGATTTAATATTATTTATTTGCACACTTTACGTCCATGCGGTGCATAGCACCGCATAAAATTATCTTAAAATTTCCATAGTAGGTTTATTATCAACATATTCCAAAAAGTCACCTGTGAAATATTTGGCTATTATTTCTTTGGCAACGGGAGCAATCGAATTACCATGTGAACCGTGTTCTACCACGACAGAAATTGCAATCTGAGGATTTTCATAAGGAGCAAATGCGACAAAAACTCCGTTATTTGAGCCATTAGGCACTTCGGCAGTACCTGTTTTACCACCGACTGAAACATTAAATCCCTCAAATACCGAAGAAGCCGTTCCGTCTTCGGTAACCGATTTCATACCCTCCATAATCAGTTTATGGTGCTTAGCATCTATTTCAATGCTTTCCTCCGCTACGGGATAATATTCTTTTATAATATTCGAGGTTGAATATTCTTTTACTCTTTTTACAAGGTGGGTTTTATATCTTGTTCCCCCGTTTGCTATTGTTGCTATATAATTTGCAAGTTGAATAGGTGTAAACAAGTTCTTGGACTGACCGATTGCCGCCTGAATAGTATCGCCCGGCCACCATTTTTCGCCTAAACTTTCAACATATTCAGGACCTGCCACTATTCCTTTAACCTCTTCGGGAAGTTCAATTCCTGTCTTCTTTCCAAACCCTAACTGCCTCGATAGAGTATTAAGCCTGTTAATGCCTGTAAGCCTTCCTGTTTCATAGAAAAATATATTACAGGAGTTTTCTATAGCGCCGATAACATCAAGTGTCCCATGCCCTGCTCTTTTCCAGCAGGCAGGAGTGTAACTTGGTGCATAGTAATTGTAAATTCCGTTACAGGTCATAGTAGTATTTTCGTTTATAACGCCTGACTGAAGCCCTGCAAGTGCAGTTGCCATTTTAAAAGTAGAGCCAGGCTCGTAAGTTCCCGCTATCGCCCTGTTCCAGAATGGTTTGGCAGGATTTTTATAATTATAATTATAATCTTCGTTAAATCTTGATAAGTTATAGGTAGGATAGGAGCAAAGGGCAAGAATTTCGCCCGTATGAATATCTATAACAACTGCCGCACCGCTGTCAGCATCCCAGCCTTCAGAATAACCGTTTGCCACGCCGTAGGAACTTATGTTTGTTATAACCTCTTTAAGCATTTTTTCGGCGGTTTTCTGAAGTTCTAAATCTATTGTTAAAATAACATCGTTGCCGGGAACTGCTTTTAAAGTTGAAACAGAAGAAACTATATGCCCTGTTTCATTTTCTTCTATGCTTAAAGTCCCGTCTTTCCCCTTTAAAATTGACTCACAGTATTTTTCAATACCGTCTTTACCTATAACTGCATTTATATCATAACCTTCGTCTTTTAACACGTCATACTCTTCTTTATAAATCTGACCGACTCTTCCTAAAATATGTGAAGCAATGCCAGGCTCGTTATATTCTCTTAAATATTCGGTTAAAATGTTTACACCGTTTAATGAATGGGTTGTTTCCTTAATTTTTGTAACAATCTCCATGCTGACATCGTTTGCAAAGGTATAGGAATTAAGAGAAGAAAAAAGCCTTAATTCCATTTCGCTTCTTACACCCGCAATTTTTCTTTTATCTTCTTCTTTATAAGAATTATCTATTTCATAACGTTTTGAAAGTTCTTTTATAACATTATCGGCTGATAAGTTTTTAGCTAAATTAAGGGATTTATTAAATTTTTCAATATTCTCTTTTTCTTCGTAAGTAAATTTATAAGGAGCCTCTTTTGTAATAGGCATAGTATCAATATAGTTGACATTACCTTCCTCACAGATGCTTATAAGTTTCAAAACTATATCATTTAGTTCCTTATTATCCGAATTTACTTTGGATATAGTAATGGTAAACCCCTGACGATTGGAAACAAGAGGTCTTCCGTACCTGTCTAAAATTTCGCCTCTTGGTGCTTTTTGGGGAATAGATTTTGAAAGACGTGTTGCAGTAATCTTGCTGTACTCACTTCCGTCAATAACCTGAAGCATAAAAAGACGGGCAATAACCAGAAAAGCGATTATCCCTAAAATACAATATAAAATTATAAAACGGTTTTTATAATTATTACGCCTTATCATCTTACCCTCCAGGCAGTTCTTCTTAAACTTATAATTTTTCTGTAGATAAAAATAGCAATAATCGTAATTACGCTGTTATATATGAGTTCAACAAGCGAAACATTTATAAAAATATCTAAAAATCCTTCGCCTCTTAATCCGAAAAATATCGCAAAAAGCAAACTGTACATCAAACATCCGATAAATGCAAACAAAGTTTTTACCGATACCATATTTTCAAAATAATTATGATAAAATTCTGATAAAACAAAAGGAATAAGAACAAACAAAACTGTATGAACACCCATTATTTTCCCATTAAAAAAATCAAACAAAAGACCAAAGGCAAGAGAATAATAAATGTTTGACGTGTCATTCTCAATTAAAGATGCACACAAAATAACCGAAAATATAAAATTCGGGGCAACATTTAAAATCTCTAAACTGTTGGCAAGAGTTTGATTTAAAAAAAATATTAAAGTAAATACAAGTGTTTTTATAAGGTTATATTTTGCAGAAAATGAGTTCATATTCCCACCTTGTCAGTATATTGAAATTGAATGAAAACTTCTGAAAATTTATCAAAGTTTGTTATGATTGGTTATAACAAAAACTTCACGTATAAAATTAAAGTCTTCCACAGGAGAAACAACGGCATATTGAGTTTTGGTTACAGATTCAGTTTCAATTTCCTTGATTCTTCCTATATAAAGTCCCTTAGGATATATTTCGCCAAGACCTGATGTTTCTACAATATCTCCCTCTACAAGATTCATTTCTTTAGAAACATAAATCATAGTCATAAGCCCGTCTTTCAAAAGTGCAGAATTACCCTCACATACTGCAGTATTCCCTGTTCTTGTAACGACACATCCTATTGAACTTCCGCCCTCAATAATAGTCTGGACTTTGGCAAAAGTTTTGCCCGTTTCTACCACATAGCCTATAACACCTTTCGAGCCGACAACAGGCATATTTGTTTTAATACCGTCATTTGAGCCTTTATCAATCAAAAAAGTTGAATAATAGTTAGAGGTATCCTTGGATATAACAGTACACGCAGAGAGGTTATATTCAGGATTCTGCTCCTTGAAATTAAGAAGCGACCTCAACCTTTCATTTTCAATTTCCAAAGAGGATAGTTTGGAATTTAAGTGCTCAAGTTCCATAACTTTATGGTCAAGTTCGTTGTTTTTATTTACCAGATCTTTTTTATCTTTAAAATAGCAAAAAAAGTCAGAAGTTTTATTCGATATGGTATTAAAAAGTTTCGCTACAGGCTCAACAATATAACCTACAGCATTATCGTACGCCAAGGTATTCTCCCTGTCTATCGCACTAAAATATACAACGACAACAGATATTATAAGAATCGCTATAACAATAAAATACTTCTTGTTTCTTAAAAACAATCTACTTCCCTACCATCTCTTTTTATCATTCTGCGCAATTTTCAAAGTATCCATAGTATCTAAAACCACACCTGTACCTTTTGCAACGCAATCAAGCGGATCTTCTGCTATTTTAACAGGTAATAAAGTTCTTTCGGATAATAGTCTGTCAAGCCCTTTTAAGAATGCCCCGCCACCTGTTAAGGTAATACCCTGAGTAACAATATCTGCAGACAGTTCAGGCGGTGTGTTTTCCAAAGTAACTTTAACAGTATCAACTAAAATTTCAGCACACTCTGAAAGTGCTTCTCTTATTTCTTCGCTTGTTACAGTTATATTTCTTGGAAGACCTGACAGGTTATCTCTTCCTCTTACATCCATTGACGGCTCATTTTCTTCCATTTTATATACAGAACCGATTGCAATTTTAATTTCTTCAGCAGTTCTTTCGCCTATTAAAAGATTATGCTTTTTCTTTATATAGTTGGCAATTGCTTCGTCAAAAGCATTACCTGCAACTCTTACGGTTTTTGCAGTGACAATAGAGCCTAAAGATATAACAGCCGCTTCACTTGTTCCTCCGCCGATATCTAAAACCATATTTCCCAAAGGTTCAGCAACAGTCAGATTAGCACCGATAGCCGCTGCCATTGATTCTTCAACAATATAAACCTCTTTGGCACCAGATTGAATAACCGCTTCTTCAACTGCTCTTCTTTCAACTTCCGTAACGCCTGAAGGAACGCAGGCAACAACGCGTGGTTTTGAAAAAGCGCCTGATTTTAACACTTTTTGTAAAAATCTTTTTATCATTTCATAAGTCATCTTATAATCGGATATAACCCCGTCTTTTAAAGGTTTTATTGCAATGATATTATCAGGAGTTTTACCCACCATTTCTTTTGCATCATAGCCAACTGCATAAACCTCTTTTGAATATCTTGCAACAGCAACAACAGAAGGTTCTCTTAATACAATACCCTTTCCTTTAACATATATAAGAGTATTCGCAGTTCCTAAATCGATGCCTATATCTTTGCTTAAAAAAGCCATATTTAAACTCTCCTTTCGAGTTTTTGTAATAATAATTTAACTAAATATCCGTTTATAATCCCTGAAATTGTACCAAAGAAAATAAGATGCGGATAATAATAAAATACTGTGTATGATCCGAGCGTAAAATACGCAACTGTTATTTGCGCAGTTATATGAAAGAAACTTCCTGCCATACTTACGCCTAAAGGACTGAATATTTTAAATCTCTTTAAAATTCCCATAGAAACAGAAGATGCTATTCCTCCCGTTACGCTGTATATAAAGGAAGATAAATTCCCGCCAAGCATTGTCAAAAAGACTGATTTTAAAAAGGCACACATTACTCCCTCATTTAGTGAGTAAATGTAAATTATTGCAAGTATAACAATATTTGATATGCCTATTTTTATTCCGGGAACAATACTTGATACAGGGATAAGATTTTCTATAAAACTCAGTGCAGTTGCAAATACAATACATAAACTTAAAAAAACAGTTTTTCTTAATTTATCAGTACGAAACATAATCGAGTTCTGAATCCCCTTCAATATATACTATAAGTCTTGACGGCAGACAAACAAGAGATTGCAGGGGCTTTGATATCGCTCCCTCGCTTACACAAAGTTTATCTTCGCAATTACTTTTAATAATTTTAACTTTATTTCCCTCTATACTTATTTTATTATAACCGAAGGTTGAATTTATTTCAACATAATTATTATAATCGGGCGAAAGTTTTATTTCTTTAAAAACCTTTCCGTCAACTTTAACTATGCATTTTAAGTTATCATATTCCCCCACACAGGAAAGTGAAAAAACATTTATTAAAAAAACAAAAATAATAAAACCAAGTATTAAAAAATCTCCCTTTCTCATAGAGCACCCCTTATAAAATGCCCTCTGGTAAACTTTTCAAAGTTATTTTCGCCGGATTTAAACATATTAAAAACTTCTTCGCATCTTTTCATATTTTCATAAGTAAAGGATAAAAGAATATAATCTATACCTGCTTTTTTAAAGTCCTCTTTTTTATCGCTCATAACAACAGGGTACGGGTTAAAAATAACATTTCTGCAATCTTCCCTGCAATCTACTATAAACTTTTCGCCCTTTCTGTCGGTAAGTTCCAAAGGCCCTTTTACACATTCGTTAAGAACACTTTTTTTAATGCAGTTTCTTAAAATCATCGATTCAATATATCCGTATCCTAAAGCAAATACAGGAAAATCACTCATAAAATACGAAATATCTTTAAAAGTTATTTCGCTTGATGCCCCCACCATAAACACATTATTTTCTTTTAAAAACTTCTCCGAATATGAATTTGATATATTAAGATAAATATCCGTCATAAGTTTAAAACCTTTCAAAAGTTCAAAGTGGGATATGTTGCTTAAAAGCGCATATTTAAAGCCTGCTTCTTTCAACTTCTTAACTCTTGATTTAACTTTATCCATTTCGGTATGGGATATAATTTTAGGTAAAGTTATAACCGTTTTTTCTTTATCTAAAAAATCTTTGTTCTTTAAAACAAGATTATAATTTGCAAGAACATACTTAATTTCTTCCTTTGAGTCTGCCCAACTTAACTGGCTTTGCAAATTAGCCCTGACAATATAGGAAGGTTCGGTTTCTTTTCTTCTTAAATTAACAAAAGAAACGTCATTTACTACCATTTCAGGTTGCAAACTTAATTTTTCACATAAATTTCTTCTTAACTCATTTAATGTTTTTTGCGGCACATAAACACCATCGTCAATATTACATTTAAGTTCGTTAAGATAAAAAGGTGTATCGTTAAGTTTTGACAGTGCCTCTTTAACCTTTTCTTTTGTCACGGGAGCATTTAAAGCTTCACCAAGAACTTCATCTTTAGTAACAAATTCCTCTTTCCCGAGCGCAAACCCTGAAAGGACAGGATATGAACCTTTATAAAGAGTTATTTCCATATTAAGAGGTGTTTTATTTGAATTTGAGATAACATTTTTTGAAATTATATCTTTAAACTTTTCTTCCGCTTTCTTCTCATACTCCGAGTACGGATTTTCATTCTTATTATAGCAGAACATCTTTTTATTATTATAGTCATTAAAATAATCCGTATAACCGCCTCGGTAAAATATATTATTAACTAAATCGATATCTTCTTTTGAAAGTTTTTCGCCGTCAAGTAAACGTCTGTATGCATCAACAACTGTTGCAACATAATACTCGTTTTTTAATCGTCCCTCAATTTTAAGTGAATCTATCTTTAATTTTTTAAAGGTATCAATATAATTTAATGAATTTAAATCTTTAAGGCTAAGCAGTGTACCCTTTTCCCCTGAAAGTTCATAGTTAAGTCTGCATGGCTGAGCGCATCTTCCACGATTACCACTCCTGTCACCTATGAAACTTGACATATAGCACTGCCCTGAATAACACACACATAATGCTCCGTGAATAAAAACTTCCAGTTCAGAGGCAGTGTTTTCCTTTATATATTTAATCTCATCCATAGAAAGTTCGCGTGATAAAACTACTCTTTTTATGCCGTTTTTATATAAAAACTCCACACCTTCAAGGTTATGAACGGTCATTTGAGTCGAAGCGTGAATTTCAAGTTCGGGTGCCACATCTTTTATTAATGATACTGCTCCTATATCCTGAACAATTACAGCATCTGCCCCTAAAGATACAACATTTTTAATTTCAGATGCAAAATCTTTTATCTCACTGTCTTTAATTAAAGTATTGAGTGTAATATAAGCCTTTTTGCCCCTGTTTTTAAGATAATTAATTCCTTGCTGGGCTTCCTCCAATGTAAAATTCTTTGCACCATACCTTGCATTAAAAGAATTAAGTCCAAAATAAACAGCGTCAGCTCCTACATTAGCTGCCGCTTTTAATACTTTTAATGAACCCGCAGGGGATAATAATTCCGGCTTAAATTCCATTTTTTAACCTTTCAATCTGCCTAAGAGCATCTTCATATTTAGCCTTATAGTCATCCGCTTTGCTTCTTAATTCATACGCTTCCTGAGAATATTCAGTAACCTGTGCCCTGATTCTGTCAGACGCTTCCTGCTCATATACTAAATCTTCTGCAGCATTAAGTGCAGTAAATATAGATGCAACAGCTAAAGAAACTTTAGGATTTTGTTCCATAATAGCAGTTACTTTACCATTAACATAAGTTTCTATCTTTCTTATAAATTCTTCGTCTTTCTCAGATAAAATGTCATAGGTCATTCCGTTAATTACAACCTGATAAAGTTTTTCCATAACTATTTATAAACCTCCATAAAATATAAGTTTAAATATTATTAAAAAAGGGGAATTTATATAATCTCTATAACTATTATACTGCAATTTTATCGCTTTTTCAAGTTATATTCTATACTTCGTACAAAGTTATATTTTTAATAACTTAAAAGTGCTATTAAAATTATCGTTTTAGTGGTATTTTATTCGCTATAAACTGTGCGAAGCAGGATACCACTTGCAAAGCAAATATCACTGCGAAGCAATATAACTCGCGTGATAAGGCGAATAAAACTGCCGAGTGTTCTGTTCTCAAGAACACTCGGCTTACCTGCCCCTCTTATAATTATATATTAACTATATATTTTCCGATATTTGCACCGGCTTCTTCTTTCGGAGCACTTATTGCGATTGTAAAATTAACCGAGAATTTTTCAGCAAGTTTTTCAAGTGCAGGAACTAAAGTATCAATTTCTTCAACTGTAACTTTAGTGATTTTTGTAATAGAATCAATAAATATATGAGTTATATCAAAGTTCTGCGAAATCATACCGCAGATAAATCCATAAAATTCGTCACATGATTTAACGCCAAAATCATCAGTGTTAACCATTCTGATACTTGATGAAATATCAAATGTATGTCTGTCCCCTTTAGTAACACATACAACATTGCCTTTTTCAGTTTCTAAAGCTTTGTTTACCATGTCAATAAATACTTTTGTTTTACCTGTTCCTTTAGGGCCAATAAGAATGTTAATCATAATAATTCCTCCCGGATATTTATTTTAGTTTATTATACTATACATTCTTAAAAATTTCAATAACATATTTAAATTTTATGGGAATTTTTTTCAAAATAATTATTAAGTTTAACAATCGCTTTTTGTGCTTCGGTTGGAGTAGAATACACTCCAAGGTTTTCATATTGTATTTTATCATACGCTTCTTTAGTTAAATAACCATCTTCATCAATGTAATCAGACGGATAAAGATATATAGCATCTAAATCTCCAAATTTTCGTGACATCATCCTGATTTCAGGTATCTCATTATATGTGCTTAAATCAATAGTCCCATTATACCACGCACCTGTATTATTTTCGGATATATTACTAACGATATAAAATACAAATATTCCCATAAAAACAGCAACAAGATGTGTGAAGACTAATAATATAATTGATTTTTTCATATTTTTCTCCTAGAAAATTACATAATCATAATACTTAAATATATTATAGACCATTTTGGTTTATATGTCAACATACCATTTTGGTTTCCTTATAATAAAAATGGTGATAAAAATGTATGAAAAAATAAGAGAATTAAGAGAAGATAACGATTTATTGCAAAGAGAATTGGCAGAATACCTGCACTGTTCACAGGTAGCATATTCAAGATATGAATTAGGATTAAGGGATATTCCCACAGATGTTTTAATTTTACTTGCAAAATTTTATAATACGAGTGTCGATTATCTGCTTGGATTAACAAATGAGAAAAAGCCATACCGAAAACCATAAAAAAATATTACGATAAAGTTTATCTAAATTTGATTATAATATTTGAGGTATTTTTATGTTTATAAATAAAACGCATCATGGACTTAACAATATTTGTGGTAAGAAAATAGCAGATTTAAGAAAGGGTTTAAACATTTCTCAACGAATGTTAGCAGACAGATTACAACTAACTGGACTCGATGTGGATAAAAATGCTATACAAAGGATAGAATGTGGAAAAAGATTTGTTACTGATATTGAACTTGTAGCATTTTCAAAAATATTTGATATAACGGTAGATGAATTGTTGAAATAGAATAAAGATGATTGAGGTAACTTTGTGAGATTAAAGGAATTAAGAATTAAACGAAAAATTTCGCAACTAAAATTAGCAATGGATTTAGGACTAAATCAAAACAGTATCAGCAGATATGAAAAAGGAATTCGCGAAGCAGATTATCAGACATTGGTTTTACTTGCAGACTATTTTAATGTGTCGATAGATTATTTATTAGGAAGAACTGATAACCCTGAAATTAACAAATAAAACTATTAGTTTTAAAATGGTGATTTTATGAAAGGATTAAAGCAAATAAGAAAAGAAAACAATTTAAATCAACTTAAAGTTGCAATGGATTTAAATATATCACGAGAAGCACTTTCACATTATGAAAACGGAAAAAGAGAGCCAAGTATTGATATGCTTAATAAACTTTCAAAATATTTTAATGTTTCAATAGATTATCTTATAAATGGAGAGGAATTTAAAAAGAGGTAACTTTGTGAGATTTAATAATTGATTATTAACATATAAAACCCGAAGCGTACAATATTACACTTCGGGTTTATTTTATAATAATTGCTTTTCAATATCTCTGCCACCATATAAAATACGGATTACCGATACTGTTTTTGTTTCCTCATTCGGAAGATAAAACACAATATAATTCTTGACACTAAAAAACCTTAAACCTCTGTCGTACCATGGCTTATTATCATACCTTGCAAATCTGTTCGGCATTTCCTCCAAAGATGATATTTCATCCATAATCTTTCTTATAAGATTCTTTGCAGTATCAGGAGCACAAAGTGTATTTGAAATATATTCATAGATACACCTCAAATCACTCTCAGCAGAAGTTGTATAATTTACAATCCATTTCATATACCAAAATCCTGCCTCATTCTTTTTAATACATCATCAGCCGATGCAACATTACCTTTTGCTATATCATCAAAACCTTTTTCTATTTCTGTATTAAACTCCGATTCTGTAAGTTTTTCAATAGATACAGGCATATTTTGCGGCAGTTTCAAATCGAATGGAATTCCTTTATGCATTACTACTTGTCTTAAAAAAATTGTAATCGCATTTGACATTGGTATCCCAAGCTGAGATAAAATTCTTTCTGCCTGTTCTTTTATTTCAGGCTCAACACGAGTATAAATATTTGATGTTCTTGCCATACAAATCGCCTCCTATATTTATATTATACAACAATGTATTGCGATATGCAAGCACTTTTTACTATAATTCAGAGGCATTGGTTTTTCGAAAATATTTATTAAGTTTAACAATCGCTTTTTGAGCTTCGGTTGGGGTAGAATACACTCCAAGGTTTTCATATTGTATTTTATCATACGCTTCTTTAGTTAAATAACCATCTTCATCAATGTAATCAGACGGATAAAGATATATAGCATCTAAATCTCCAAATTTTCGTGACATCATCCTGATTTCAGGTGTTTCATTATATGTGCTTAAATCAATAGTCCCATTATACCACGCTCCTGTATTATTTTCGGATATATTACTAACGATATAAAATACAAATATTCCCATAAAAACAGCAACAAGATGTGTGAAGACTAATAATATAATTGATTTTTTCATATTTTTCTCCTAGTATATATTCTATAATTTGTACAAGAATAATTATAGACATTTTCCGTCTAAAAGTCAATAGATATTTTCCGTCTATGATAATATCTATTTGAGGTGACGATTATGGAATTAACTCTGGGAGAAAAGATTAAAAATCTACGGGAAGATCGTGATTTAACACAAGGAGAACTTGGCAAACTTATAAATATGACGCAACGAAAAATATCGTATATTGAAAACAACAAATATGAACCCTCAATAGAAGACATACGAGCATTCTGCATATTCTTTAATGTTACATCAGATTATCTTTTAGAACTTAAAGAAAACAATAAGAATTTGTAATATAAAAAATACTTGATATAACGGTAGATGAATTGTTGAAATAGAATAAAGATGATTGATGTAACTTTGTGAGATTTAATAATTGATTATTAACATATAAAACCCGAAGCGTACAATATTACACTTCGGGTTTATTTTATAATAATTATTTTTCAATATCTCTGCCACTGTACATAATACGGATTACACATACTGTTTTCATTTTTTTATATATCTTTGATTTCTGCTTTGCGGTTTATCGGGAATAGTCATTTGAATAAGGTTAAGTGAAAGCGCCGGATGAATATAGTGCCTTCTTATGGTTTCTTTTGATTTAAGCCCTAAAAGTGCCATAAGTGTTGTTAATGTGTATGGCATATCAAATTCCATCACATTGAGAAGTTTTTTTACATATTCTGAAATATTTTCGGAAGATACCGAAATTTGTTCTGTAATTTCGTCGAGTATTTTATCAATCCGTTCTAACATAAATAGAATAAAAGTATTTGAACTTCCTTCTATATGACACTTGGCAATAGCATCGTAATATTCAGCCTGAAATTTTTCAATCTGACTTTCTATTGGTATATATTCAAATATCGGATTCCATTTTGTTAAAAAAGCACTGTGCCACAATCTCGCCATTCTTCCGTTACCATCCGAAAAAGGATGTATAAACACAAATTCATAATGGAAAACAGCCGACAAAATAAGCGGATGCACTTCTTCTTTACTGCAGCAAAGCCAGTCAAAAAGATTTTCCATAAGTTCCTGCACAATTCTTGCGGGTGGGGCCATAAAAATACATTTATCCCCGCTAAAAACACCTTCCTCGCCTTTACGAAACTCCCCTGACTCATCTACGAGATATTTTGTCATTATCCCATGCAAATTTTTAAGCTCATTTATATCAAAGGGATTTATTTCAAGAAGTTTCTCATACGCTTCATATGCATTTTTTACTTCCTGAATTTCTTTCTTTTCGCCTAAAACTGTTTTCCCGTTAATAACATCCCTGACCTCATCAATAGTAAGGGAATTTGCTTCTATCTTCAGGGAAGAATGTATTGACTTAATTCGATTGTTTTTTCTAAGATGGGGTTTAGAGTGCATATTACTTGTGACATTGATTTTA
>SVKJ01000027.1 GCA_015068525.1 Oscillospiraceae bacterium
TATCATACTTACTGCTTTATCAAATACTTCTTTTGTTTCACAACGGTCAAAAAGTATTGTTTCTGCGCCAAACATTTCAGGAACTTCAGTAAGAACACTTGTTCCGCCCATTGAAATTAAGATATCAGAAACTTCGCCAACCAATGGGTTCGCAGTTATTCCTGAAAGCCCGTCACTTCCCCCGCATTTTAAACCGATTTTAAGTTCGGTAACAGGAATTTCTTCTCTTTTAAATGTAGAGGCGTATTCTTTAAGTTCATTAACAAGTTTAATTCCTTCTTCAATTTCATTAGAAACTGACTGACAATTTAAGAACTTAACTCTTTTTTCGTTAATTTCGCCTAAAGTTTCTTTAAATAAATCAATATTATTATTTTCACAACCTAAACCAACAACTAAAACACCTGCGGCATTAGGATGCTTTATTAATCCTTTTAATATTTTCTGAGTAACTTTATGGTCGTCACCAAGTTGAGAACAACCATACGGATGTTCAAAATGGAAAGTTCCTGTTCTGTCTGCAATAATTTTTGCAGTTTTATTTACACAGCCTACAGTGTTTACAATCCATATTTCATTTCTTATTCCAACGCTTCCGTCTTCCCTTTTATATCCCATAAATGTTGGAATTTTATCAAACTTTTCAAGTTCAAAGAAGTTTGGATTATATGTATATTCCAAGACTCCCGACAAACCTGTTTTCAAGTTATCGGTATGAACTTTATCGCCTTTTTTGATATCGCAGGTTGCAACTCCTATAGGAAATCCGTATTTAATTACTTTTTCTCCTTTTGAAATGTCACACAATGCAGACTTATGACCTGTTGCAATATCGACCTCTACATTATCAAAAGAATTAATTTTCATATTTTGCCACCTCGTCATAAAGGAAGGTTAAATCACAGTCCCAGAATTTTTCGTTTGCTAAAATTGCTTTAATATCATTGTTTTTAATAAATTCAATTACTTCGGCATCGTCTGTACCTTTACCTTCTTTGTAAAGTTTAATCAGACAGTAAAGTGAAAATACTAAATTTTCAGGTATTTTTTCAAGTCTTTTTATGTGTTCTAAAATAGAAGGTAAAACTCTTACTTTAAATTTACTTACAAGATTTAATGAGATAGATGACCATAAATGCTTTATGTAAGGATTTTTAAATCTGTCTAAAACAGCATTTGCAAAATCTAAAAGTTCCTCTTTCGGTAAGTCTAAAGTAGGAATAATTTCTTCAAAAATGCTCTTTTTAATAAAAGCGCTCATTTTTTCGTCATCCATACAGTCTTTTACTGTTTCAAAGCCTTCAAGCATTGCATAGGCAACTGTTGAAGAATGTGCACCATTTAATATTCTTACCTTTCTTGTTCTGTAGTTTGACATATCGTTAGTCCAGATTACATTAAGTCCTGCTTTTTTTAATGGGAATTCATCTTCAAATGATTTTTCCCCTTCAATTACCCACAAGTGAAAATATTCGGAGGTATCAAGCATATTGTCTTCATAGCCTAAGTCAATATTTTCGCCTCTTGGATAACCTGTAACAATTCTATCAACAAGTGTATTCATAAAGTAGTTCTTTTCTTCTACAAATTTTTTGAAATCTTCCCCTAAATTCCAGTCATCTGCATACTGAAGAACTATTTTCTTAAGTGTAGAACCATTTTTATCAATAAGTTCACATGGTAAGAATACAAAACCATCTAAATTATTTTTAAATCTTTCATATAGCAATACTGTTACTTTAGCTGGAAAAGATTTTTGAATTCTGTCAGTTAACATTTCTTCTTTTTCATAAGAAATACCTGCTTCGGTAGTATTTGATATAACAAATCTGAAATCAGGATTTTTAGCCAAATCTAAAAAGGCTTTATAATCTTTATACGGGTTTACGCATCTCGAAATACTGTCAATAACAGTTTTTTCAACTTTTTCTTTACCGTCAACTATTCCACGGATTATATGAGTATAAATACAATCCTGTTTATCAAGCATTTCACACATACCTTGTTCAATAGGCTGAACAACAACAATGTTGCCACTATATAAGCCTTGTTTATTCATAGTGTCTATCATCCAGTCGCAAAACGCTCTTAAAAAACCGCCTTCACCGAATTGAATAACAGTTTCTTTTCTTTCCTTCTTGGTATAAATTTCATTGATTTTTTGCATAATTTTTTTCTCCTTATAAAAAACATTGACTGATTTTCTATTTTCTGATATATTAATTATAATAACTATTTTGACTTTAATCTATAGCGATAATGACATATTGTTGAATTATTTTGACATTGGAGAATAATTATGTTTAACGAAAAAGTTGTTTTTACAAACCCAAATATTCCTGTTCTTGCAAGAGTATGTTCAGGCAGATTGAATGATTTTCATATTCATTCGGAAATTGAACTGATAAGTATCCTTTCCGGTTCTATGACAATAAAAACAGAATCAGAAACATATAAGGCATCCAAAGGCGAAGTTCTTTTTATAAACAGCAATATTCCTCACTCAACCGTCGATGTTGACTCTGATTTTTCCGGAAGACTCGTGCAATTCCGTATGCCTTCAGTCACCAATGGAAATCTTGGATATTTATTTCAGTATTTCAACAACTGGGGAACTCCGGCATATATGTTCTCAAAATCAGATGACAGTAAATTAATTGCTGAGTGCATTAATAAAATTTTAACTGAAAAAAACACGAATGATATCGCTGGTGAATACTACATAACATCAAACATGTATATGATACTTTCACTTCTTTATAAAAAAAATCTATTCGGAGATACAGAGAAACTTCTTAACAACAAAAAAGAAATCGAAAGACTTCTCCCTGTACTTGAATATATAGATTCTCATTACCACGAAAGCATTTCAATTGATGACTTAAGCAGTATTCTTAATCTTAATGAATATTATTTTTGTCGTTTTTTCAAAAAAGTTATGGGCAACACAGCAATCAACTACATCAATTTTGTAAGAACATATTATGCAAAAAAACTTTTATTTACAGACAAAACAATACTTGATATATCTATGGAAACCGGTTTTTCATCCGTTTCATATTTCAGTAAAATATTCAAAAAACATTTTCAATATTCACCGTCAGATTATAAAAAGATTGCAGGACGGGCAGATAATTTAATATAAAAAAGAAGATATTTTTAGATAATACTTTTTACATCAACCGATATTCAATTATCCGATAAAATGTGAAAAGCAACAATATCTTTATAACAAAAAGAGGCTGTATAAGCCCCTTTTTCTTTCATATGCTACTTTATAATTCTTGCAGCAAAATCTATTGATTTATCTGCTAAAATATTCTCTTTCATATTTATCACCAATGAAATTATATTATCAAACTTACATAATTTCATTTATTAATTATTCATCAGCGAAGCGGTTTCATCATTCATTATTCATTAAAAAATCCTGTCTTTCGACAGGATTTTTGTTTTGGAAGATGCGAATGATTTAGATGCCACATACAATCCCCCGAATTCGAGGGAATTAAAATCAGTATCTTGCCTAAGCAAAACTACAACAATTATTAATTATTCATCAGCGAAGCGGCTTCATCATTCATTATTCATTAAAAAATCCTGTCGAACCTAATGAATGATGAATATTGAATAATGAAAAATGAATAATACAAAACAAAAAATCCTATCTTTCGACAGGATTTTTGTTTTGGTAGCGGCGAGTGGACTTGAACCACCGACCGTACGGGTATGAACCGTATGCTCTAGCCAACTGAGCTACACCGCCAAATATTTAATAATATTCAATTAATGAACACTATGATAGTATATCCTAAACTTACCTTTTTGTCAATATATTTTTTAAAAAAAATTATATTTTTAATTTATATTGTTAAAAGTATTTTTTTATGATATGATAAAAATGATTACAATTATTAAGGAGAAACTATGGAAAACTTAACAGATATTTCAGTTATAAAAAAAATATGTGCTAAATACGGGTTCAAATTCAAAAAAGGGTTTGGGCAGAATTTCTTATGCGATGAGGAAATTGTTAATAATATTATATTAAATTCAGGTATTAATAAAGATACCTCAGTTATAGAAATCGGTCCCGGTTTTGGTAGTTTGACACAATCCTTACTAAAATATGCAAAAAAGGTTACATCAATTGAAATAGACTCATCTTTAATACCTGTTTTAGAGGACTTATTCTCTTCTTATGATAATTTTAATCTTATAAACTGTGATGTTTTAAAATTTGATTTAAATTCTATTATTGATGATAATACTGTTTTAGTAGCCAATCTTCCTTATTATATTACAACACCGATTTTAACTTATCTTTTAGAAGGAAGGTATAATTTAAAATCTATTACTGTTATGGTGCAAAAAGAGGTTGCCAAAAGACTTGTTGCCCTTCCGGGAACAAAAGATTATGGTGCTATTACCTGCCTTGTCAATTATTACAGCGATGCTAAAATTGTTGTTGATGTCCCAAAAGATTCATTTATCCCTGCTCCAAATGTTGACTCTGCAGTTGTTAAACTTGATATACTAAAAGAGCCAAGAGTTAATCCAAAAAGTGAAAAAAATATGTTCAAACTAATAAAGGCATCTTTTAATCAAAGAAGAAAAACCTTTTTAAATGGTATAGCAAACAGTAAAATAACCTCGCTTTCAAAAAACGAACTTGAAAATGTCATTTTATCTTTAGGTTATGATATAAATTTAAGAGGCGAAACTTTATCAGTAGAAGATTTTGCAAAAATTTCTGATGAAATTTTTTAACTGTCGGAAAGGAACCATAAAATGAAAAAAGCTATTATTGCAATGAGTGGCGGAGTTGACAGTTCAGTTGCCGCATATCTTATAAAGCAGTCAGGATTTGATATTAAAGGAGTTACTTTAAAATTACATTCAGATAAAACCTCAGATCCGTCCTGTTGTACTGAGCAGGATATTATTGATGCCAAAAGCATTTGTGACAGTCTTTTGATACCTCATGAAGTTATAAATTTTACTGACGATTTTAACAAAAAAGTTATTGATAATTTTGTCAACACATATATTGAAGGCGGAACACCTAATCCCTGCATTGAATGTAACCGACATATAAAATTTAAAAAGTTACTTGATATGGCAAAAGAGGAAAATTTTGATTATGTTGTTACAGGGCATTACGCCAAAGTAGAGTTTGATGAAAAATCAGGTAAATTCTTACTTAAAAAAGCAGTTGACCACTCAAAAGACCAAAGTTATGTTCTTTACTCTTTAACCCAAAAGCAATTATCTAAAATTTTATTTCCATTAGGAGATATGACAAAAGAAGAAATAAGAAACTTAGCAGAAAGTCTTAATTTCGTTAATGCAAAAAAATCAGACAGTCAGGATATTTGCTTTGTTAAAGATACAGGTTATGCTGAATTTATTGAAGAATATACAGGCAAAAAAAGCAAACCCGGAAAGTTTATTGATTTAGCAGGAAATGTTTTAGGACAACATAAAGGAATTATAAATTACACCATCGGTCAACGAAAAGGGTTGGGGCTTTCTTTAAAAGAGCCGATGTTTGTATGTGAAAAGGATATAAAGAATAATCAGGTTATTTTAGGGTACCAAAAAGACTTATTTAAAGATAGTCTTGTTGCGGAAAACGTTAACTTTATACCTTTTGAAGTTCTAAATGAAAGCATCAGGGTTACAGCTAAAACAAGATACTCTCAAAAAGAAGAACCTGCCACAATTACACCAATGGAAGACGGAAAAGTTTTTGTTAAATTTGATTCTCCTCAAAGAGCAATAACAAAAGGTCAGGCAGTTGTTTTTTATGATAATGATATTGTAGTAGGCGGAGGTACAATCTGTTAAAATGACAGTTTTTGAAATAATCGATAATTTGTATTTAAAAAGTGATATTTCCCATTCGGAATGTGTATCATTATTAAATGAATATAAAAATGATAAAGTAAGAGAATATTTATTTTCCAAATCCGCTTATATAACTGAGAAAATATTTAATAAAAAAATTTATATAAGAGGCTTAATAGAATATTCAAATTACTGCAAGAATGACTGTTTCTACTGTGGAATAAGAAAAAGCAATCAAAACCTTGAAAGATACAGACTTAATAAAGAAGAAATTCTTACCGCTTGTAAAAACGGATATGAATTAGGTTTTCGTACCTTTGTTCTGCAAGGTGGAGAAGATGGTTATTTTAATGATGAATTAACCTGTGAAATTATATCCGAAATAAGAAACAAATACCCTGATTGTGCCATTACTCTTTCTATGGGCGAAAAAAGTTACGAATCATATAAAAAATTCTACGACTCAGGTGCTAACAGGTATCTTTTAAGGCACGAAAGTATAAATCCTTTACACTATAGTAAACTACACCCTGAGAGCCTTAATATTACCTCAAGAGTCAGATGCCTTAAAGACTTAAAGGAAATAGGCTATCAGGTTGGATGTGGTTTCATGGTTGGCTCTCCGTATCAGACGGTAGACAACATAGCGGAAGACATTATATTCATTAAAGAATTTAAACCGCATATGATTGGCATAGGTCCGTTTATACCTCATATTGATACTCCGTTTAAAAATTTTGAATGTGGAGATTACAGGCTATGCACATTTATTATAGCTATTTTAAGACTTATAAATAACTCTGCTTTAATTCCTGCTACTACTGCTCTCAATTCAGTTAACAAAAACGGAAGAAAAGAAGGCATTTTAGCCGGTGCAAATGTTATAATGCCTAACCTATCTCCTTTTGATGTAAGGGATAAATATAATTTATATAACGGAAAATTAAGTACGGGAATTGAAGGTGCAGAAAGTCTTGAAGGTTTAAAAAAAGAACTTGAAAGCATAGGCTTTGTTATTTCAACTAAACGTGGAGATTATATTGAATGAAAAGTGTAAAATGCAAAATGATAAATAGCAGGTGGATTCTTAAAAATCCACCTGCTATTTAATTAAAAAGTCTTATTTATTCCTGTTATATGGTTTATTATTTCGCCTGCAATTATAAGCCCTGAAACTGAAGGAACGTAAGCCATACTTCCCGGTGTTGAACGTCTGTTATCTTCGCTTATATTAACCAAAGGTTTAGCAGGTGTTTCTTTTGAATAGACTACTTTTAATTTTTTTATACCTCTTTTTTTAAGTTCATAACGCATAACTTTTGCAAGAGGACAAACGGAAGTTTTATATATGTCGGTCACTTCAAACTTTGTTGCATCAAACTTATTACCTGCTCCCATAGCACTTATTATTTTTGTATTAGATTCGTTACATTTTTCTATGATAAGTATTTTTGAACTTACAGTATCTATGGCATCTACCACAAAATCATAAGAAGAAAAATCAAATGTATCAATATTATCTTTATTTACAAATAAATCAAAAGTATTTACTTTTATATCTTTATTTATATCAAGAAGCATTTCTTTTAATACTTCAACCTTTTTTCTTCCTACCGATTTTAAGTTTGCTATAATCTGCCTGTTAATATTGGTAACACTCACAGTATCAGAATCAACAATATCAATAGAAGATACTCCGCTTCGCGCCAGAGCCATAACCGTATATGATCCTACTCCGCCTACACCGAAAACAAGAACACGCGTGTTATTAATTTTTTTCATATTTTCTTGACCTACTAAAATTTCGGTGCGAAAAAATTGTTCCATATCTCTACATCCTTGTTTTAATTAAAAATAACTTTTAGCATTTCGCCATTATTAACAACCTGTTCGTTATATAAAAACAATAAGTCTGCATTATCTATTTTAACATAGTTTTCAATAAGAGGACTTGCAACATATCTTAAATCTACAAGAGCAATTTCTGAGTAGTTCTCGATAAGCAAAGGTGCAAGAGAAAGACTGTATGAGTCATTAAATATGACAAGCCTTTTATCACTGCCCGAAACTTCATTTTTTATAATACAAATAGGTGAAGGACCTGATAAGAATAAATCATATTGTGATTTAGAATTTAACTTATCAGTATTGTAAACTTTATTATACTTATCTCCCATTATGTTATTAACAGTTGCAGTATCAATGTATTCATTTGTCATATAATAAATTTCTTCACTCTTGATATCACTAATCTTTGCTCCATGCTGACCTGTAAAGGCATCAACCTTAACAAGTGAGTTTTTAGATATATCTGTATTAAAATCAAGATATTCGCCCAGTTTCTTAACCACAGGCCCTATTTTATCCTGTTTATAATGAGGGTCGGTTATATAATAATCATTAAGAGTCAATTCATTCATTACATCAATATAAGTTACATTATTTATATTTGAATTTAGTATTTCAAACATTTTTTCATAATCAAAGGGTGTTTTCAATTCATCGTTTATAAAATAACTCTTACTTGGAATAACCGAATAGAAAACTTTATTTGAAGAATATTTATTTGCAAGATATTCAATTTTCTTTGCAGTTTGTTCTACGCCTGACGGGCGGACTTCGCCGATATAATCCATATAATAATCATTATAAGTTATAATATCATTCCCATCAGGCTCTATTAGTTTTTTCTTTCTAACTCTAATTTCAAGAAACTTTCTTGAAACTGTTTTGGTGCAATCTGGTCAATTACAAGAAGAATAAAATTGCCTTTAGAAGTAACGATAACATCTTCCCTTTCAACGCCTACGCATATCCATTTTCTAGGATCAACTTTTTCTTTAATTTCAGTTTTTAATGTTTCTATATCAGTTCCTTCTTTAACTTTAACAAGACAAATTGAATGAGCAACACTTCCCATCATAGGTTCTGATGCAATTGCTTCTTCAAATTCCATATTCGGAATTCCAAGATAGTATTCACTGTTTTCCTTTGTTATTTCCATCTGCATTGTATTAGGAAGTGCTTCAGTAACACCATCATAAATTCTATCCATTATTCCTTCAAGTGAATAAGCGTCTTTTACAATATTAAAACCATCTAATATTTTAACACATTCTGCTCTTGTTATAAGTGATAGTGGTTTTAAAGTTCCATCTTCATACCCTGAAATATTGCCTGCTTCAACAAGCCCTGCAACATAATCTTTTGCGTAATCGGAAATCATATCTTTATCGGAAAAATTACTTAAAACATCATAGTTTTGAGATAATGTATAAAACGCTCTTCCTGCCATTGTGAATACATCCTGTCTTGTAATAAGACTTTGAGGATTAAAGTTTTCGCCGGGAGCAACAACGTTAAGAGTAACAAGTTTTTTTACATTTTCATAAAACCAGTCCTGGCTGTTAACATCTGAAAATTCGTGTTCACTGTATTCTGCAACATTCATATCTATTGCAGATGCCAAAACAGTTGCAAATTCAGCACGTGTCATATTATTGTCAGGTTTAAAACTTCCGTCTTCATAACCTTTAATTTTCCCTGCTTCTATCCATTTTTGAACTATACTTTCTGCCCAATGGCCTGAAATATCACTTGCAGCATATGTAGTAAAACTAAACATCATAATAACAGCAAGTAAAAAAGATAATAATTTTTTCATATTCTTTTCTCCTTCTTTTTTCTTTTTAAGTTTGTCACATATATAATAGACTGTTTTTAAAAAGAAAAGTTTCACTTTTTTAAAAAAAGCACAAGATGTAAAATCCTGTGCTTTTTTATAAAAAATGTTAATTATTTGTTATCTACGCTATATGCATAAGCGATAAGGTCAACAACTTTGTTTGAATAACCCCATTCGTTATCATACCAAGAAACTAATTTAACAAAATTATCTGTTAAAGCAATACCTGCTTTTACATCAAAGATAGATGTGTGAGGATCGTGAATGAAATCACTTGAAACAACTGCATCTTCTGTGTAAGAAAGAATACCTTTTAATTCACCGTCAGCCGCTTCTTTGATTGCAGCAACGATTTCATCATAAGTTGCACTCTTTTCTAATTTACAAGTTAAGTCAACAACTGAAACGTCTGCTGTAGGAACTCTGAAAGCCATACCTGTTAATTTACCATTAAGTTCAGGAATAACTTTACCAACTGCTTTAGCAGCACCTGTTGAAGATGGAATGATATTGAAAGCAGCACCTCTACCGCCTCTCCAGTCTTTCTTAGAAGGACCGTCAACTGTTTTCTGTGTAGCAGTTGTAGCGTGAACTGTTGTCATCAAACCTTCAACTAAACCGAATTTATCATTAACAACTTTTGCTAATGGTGCTAAACAGTTTGTTGTACAAGATGCGTTAGAAATAACTGTCATAGAAGAATCATATTTATCATTGTTAACACCCATAACGAACATAGGAGCATCTGCTGATGGAGCAGTAATAACAACTTTTTTAGCACCTGCTTTAATGTGAGCACTTGCTTTTTCAGTTGTTGTGAATACACCTGTTGCTTCTGCAACAAAGTCAACACCACATTCTCCCCATGGAATTTCTTCAGGATTCATACAAGCGAATACGCTGATTTCTTTACCGTTAACAACTAATTTGTCGCCTTTAACAGAAACTTCACCGTTGAAACGACCATGAACAGTATCATATTTTAACATATATACCATATAGTCTAAATCGATGAATGGGTCATTAATAGCAACAACATCTACTTTTTGGTTTTCCATAGCCGCTCTGAATACTAAACGACCAATTCTACCAAAACCATTAATACCTACTTTTGCGTTCATAATTTTGAACCTCCATTTATTATAATATAATTTTTTACCAAAATATATTTTACTACAAACAGTGTAAAATTGCAATAGTTTTTTGTTAAATAATTAACTATGTTATATCTTTAATTTAATTAATACTTATTGAATAGTTTGGTGCTTCTTTCGTAATAGAAATATCATGCGGATGGCTTTCTTTAAGACCTGCACCTGTTATTTTAACAAATTTACCGTTTTCTTTTAAGCTTTCTATATCAGGAGTTCCACAGTATCCCATACCTGATCTTAAACCGCCCATAAGTTGATATATAGTATCACTTAACATACCTTTATATGGTACACGCCCTTCAACACCTTCGGGAACAAGTTTTTTACTGTTCTGCTGGAAATATCTGTCCTTACTTCCTGCTGACATTGCAGATAAAGAACCCATACCTCTATAAACTTTAAACTGTCTTCCCTGGAATATTTCAGTTTGTCCCGGACTTTCTTCGCATCCTGCAAACAAACTTCCTATCATAACAACATCCGCGCCTGCAGCGATTGCTTTAGGAATATCTCCTGAGAATTTAATACCACCGTCAGCAATAACTTTAACCCCTGTTCCTTTAGCCGCTTCTGCTACATCCATAATTGCAGTAAGTTGAGGAACACCGATACCTGCAACAACACGTGTTGTACAAATTGAACCCGGGCCAATACCAACCTTGATTGCATCAGCACCCGCTTCAATCAGGTCTTTCGCTGCTTCTTTTGTTGCAATATTACCTGCAATAAGCTGAAGGTCAGGGAAATTCTTTTTAATTAATCTGACTGTATTCATAATACCTGCGGAGTGACCATGTGCGGAGTCTAAAACAACAACGTCAACTCCTGCTTTATAAAGTGCTTCGGTTCTTTCTAAAACGTCAGTTGTAACACCTATTGCGGCACCTACTAACAGTCTTCCTTTTTCATCTCTTGCAGAATTTGGATACTGAACTGCTTTTTCAATATCTTTAATTGTGATAAGACCTTTGAGGTTACCGTCTTTATCAACTATAGGTAATTTTTCAACTTTGTAGGTTGATAAAATTTCTTTAGCTCTTTCCAAAGTTGTTCCTTCCGGAGCAGTTATGATGTTTTCACTTGTCATAACTTCTTTTATCGGTCTTGAGTAATCAGTAACAAATCTTAAATCTCTGTTAGTTAAAATACCGACAAGTTTTCCTTCAACAGTAATAGGAACACCTGAAATTTTATATTTACCCATAAGATTGTCAGCGTCTTTAATAGAATGATCAGGAGATAAGAAGAACGGGTCAGTGATAACGCCGTGTTCCGATCTTTTAACTTTATCTACTTCGTGAGCCTGATCTTCTATAGGCATATTTTTATGGATAATACCGATACCGCCTTCTCTTGCAATTGAGATAGCAAGACGTGCTTCGGTTACAGTATCCATTGCTGCACTCATAAGTGGTATATTGAGTTTGATTTTTTTAGTAAGATATGTTGATAAGTCAACCTGATTTGGTAAAACATCACTTTTTTGCGGTGACAGTAATACGTCATCAAAAGTTAAACATTCCCTTATTTCAAATTTTGACATTTTAAACTCCTCCGTTTTTGCACTTTCTTTAGTATGACAAGGTTTAAATTTAAACCCTCTCATAATAAGTATAATAAAAATGACAAAATTAGTCAAGAGGATTGATTATTTTTTCTCTTTAATATATAATAATGTCGGTGATTTTAATGAAATTTGTGAATTTTGACATAAAAAACAATATATTTTTAGCCCCTATGGCAGGAATAACCGACCTTGCATTCAGAACTATATGCCGTGAATGTGGTGCAGGTCTTTGTTACAGTGAAATGATCAGCGCAAAAGGTTTATATTATAAGGATAAAAAAACAAAGGATTTACTTTTAACCAATTCTTATGATAGTCCTCTTATAGTTCAGATTTTTGGTAATGACCCATATATAATATCAGAAGGTGTTAAAATAATTTCTGATATGGGCTTTAAAATGGTTGATATCAACTGTGGATGCCCTGCCCCAAAAATTGTCAATAATAACGAAGGCTCTGCGCTTATGAAAGACCCTCTTCTTCTTTCTAAAATAGTTGAATCAGCCGTTAAAGCGTCTGATTTACCGATTTCGGTAAAAATTCGTTCAGGTTTCACAAAGGAAAGTATAAATGCAATAGAATGTGCAAAAATAATTGAAGCATCAGGTGCATCGGCTATTGCTGTACATCCTAAAACAAGAGAACAATTTTACTCGCCCGGTGCAGACCTAAATATAATAAGAGATATAAAAGAAACGGTTAAAATTCCTGTTATCGGGAACGGAGAAATCTACACTCCCGAAGACTGCGAAAATCTTTTTAAAGAAAGTTTATGCGATGCCGTTTTAATAGCAAGAGGTGCTTTGGGAAATCCTTTTATATTTACTCAAATATATGATTTTTTAAGCACAAAAGAATATATCAAAAATTATCCAATTTCCAAAAAACTCAAAGCACTTATACGCCAGACTGAACTTACCGTTAAATATAAAGGCGAACATCGTGCAATATTAGAAGCAAGAAAGCATATTGCCTGGTATTTAAAAGGTATTAAACATTCAAAAAATTTAAGAATGGCAGCAAACAATGTAACTACTTTAGAAGAAATTTACTTTCTTTGCAACTCGGCTATACAAGCGGACAGTAATTTAATAGAAGAATAGTATTCTTAGCTTAAGGTAAGGTTAATAACATCAGATAACTTTCATACTTTTCGGGAAGGAAAAATGTGAAAAAATGAAAAAATTAAGATTGTTATTATTCTTTACCTTATTTTCTTTTTTATTTATATTTTTTACAAGTTTCTCAGAATATGATATTAATTCCTTTAATGAAACACCTGTCGGAAATTTCCAGAACAAAGAAATTATGGTTTATCCGTCGGGACAAAGTTGCGGAGTAAAAATAATTTCTGACGGTATTTTAGTTCTGTCCGTAACAGATATAAATGATATTCCCTCGCCGGCTAAGAAAGCAGGAATAAGACCAGGAGATTTTATTAAAAAAATAAATGGAAAAGAATTAAAAAATTCAAAAGATTTTATTGAAAATGTAAAAGAATTAAAAAACGAAGAATTTGAAATTGAGTATAAAAGAGATAAAAAAATCTTTAAAACAAGGTTAAAGTCTCTTAACATTAATAACGAATACGTTTTGGGAATGTGGGTAAGAGACAGTATTGCAGGACTCGGAACTCTTACTTTTTACAGTTATGACAAACAAAAATTTGCCGCACTCGGTCACTCAATTGCAGATATTGACACAGGTGAAACTATGCCTGTAAAAAACGGAGAACTTGTTTTTTCTAAAATAGTTTCCTGTAAAAAAGGTGAACAAGGGACTCCCGGAGGACTGACAGGAATTTTTTTAGAGGATAGTAAAGAAATAGGCACAATTTACGAAAATTCCTCATTTGGAATTTATGGCAACCTGTCAGATGAAAAATCAGTTCCTGATATAAATCCTGTACCAATAGGAATAAAAAAAGATGTAACTTTAGGGAAAGCAGAAATTATATCTACAATAGAAAATGACACCCCTCAAACCTTTGAAGTAGAAATAATAAAAGTAAACAAACAGGATAAACCTGATATAAAAGGAATGGTAATTAAAATTACCGATAAGGAACTTTTACAAAAAACAGGCGGAATAATTCAGGGAATGTGAGTGTGTTATAATAGGGACAACACAGGAAAACCCGTAAAATAGGGCGTTTCTGGTGTTTGCCCAATTTCATTGACCAAGGATTTGGGTGTATCATGCGCGTGGTACGAAGAAAAAACGAAGTTTTTCAAGGAGGAACCACAAAAACCTGTCACACGAAAGCCGACTGGGATTAGCTAACCCGGCCGGTTTTTCTTTTACCACTTTTTATATCTATATCATAAATTCAGTATAACATAAAAAGTTTATACTGTCTGCAAATCCGAAAAAAATTTACGATTTGCACAAAACAAATAAAAACAGAAAGGATTGTTCGCTATGAAGTGCTTAATGAAGTACAATTGGGTAAAGCTCCCCCGAACTACCCCACCGATGGGCAAGGGCTTAATGGGTTCTTGGACGAAGCTTGCATCCCGTGCAGCATTTCGTAAAGGACAAGCCGAGTATTGCGGTCATATTAATTCTGTAAACGCTGGAGAATGGTCTGGAGGCGTTGTCGGCGTAAAGAGTATTCTTG
>SVKJ01000028.1 GCA_015068525.1 Oscillospiraceae bacterium
TGTCATAAAAAGTCCTCCTTTCTCGCGAAGAAATTCTTCTTCTCAAAACCCTTCAAAAAAAGGTTGAAGGGTTTTGAGAAGAAGGGAGCGAAAGCTCCCTTCTTTCGCTTACAAATTATCTCTCAAGGCGGAAAATTTGCTTGAATAAACCTTTTATGTAATCATCCGAAAGATCTTCTTCAAATGAACCGATTTTAAGTCCGAAAAGACCGCTGTCTTCTGTGCCTTTGTATTCAAATCCTACGAAGATTGGCAGTATATGATGTGTCTAAAGTAATTCCTTTAAAAAGATCATTATTCATAAGAATCCCCCTTTTATAATTATTTCTAAATAAATTATAACATAATTATATATATAAATCAAATTGGTAAATCTTTTGTGCGTTTTATCCCACAGTTGAATCAAAAACACATGTGGTCAAAACCGAAAAAATGAGTTTTTTCAAACAAAACAAAAACCTCAGAAACCGCTTGGTTACTGAGGTTTTGTTGGTCGGGATAACAGGATTTGAACCTGCGGCCTCTTCGTCCCGAACGAAGCGCGCTACCAAACTGCGCTATATCCCGAAATAAAATATTTAGTTTTTCTATATTCCCGTGTCTGTGGGATAACATGTGGTCAAAACTGATTTGACCACATGTATTTAGCTTTTTAAGTCGCCGTAAAGTGGCGGTGTTAAAAGGTTTGTGGGAGTTCGGCTTAATACTAATGAATTGAATAGTACCGTGTCCCGAACGAAGCGCGCTACCAAACTGCGCTATATCCCGATTTATGAAGGGGATAGGAAAAAAGCTTCAGAATGGACAAACTTAGCCAAAGTCCTTGACTTTGGGTCACCCGAAGGCGTACTAAGTACGTCGAGTGGCTAAGTTTGTTCATAGCAAAAAGTTCATTAATTTCAAAGATTTTGAAAAAATCTTTACCTTCATTTTGCTCTTTGCCTTTTGCATTTTGCATTTACGGGAGGGTGCTTAAGACCCTCCCCTATAATCGTCTGGAGTTTTTTAACATTCCCTTTATTTAAAAGTTTATTACTCTGTGCCTTATTTTAATATTAAGAACAATTCCTATTGCCAGAAATGTTGTAACAAGCGACGAGCCTCCGTAACTTAAGAAAGGAAGAGTAATACCTGTTACAGGCATAAGCCCTATAGTCATACATATATTTTCAAAAGACTGGGCAAGAAGCATCATTCCTATACCTGTGGCAATAAATGTGCCCAAAGAGTTTTTTGCATTTGATGCTATATAAAAGCATCTTGCTATAATAAATATTATTATTCCAATTATAATTACAGCACCGATAAAACCAAGTTCTTCGCATGCAACTGAAAATATAAAATCGGTATGCTTTGCAGGTAGAAATCCAAGTTGCGTCTGAACTCCGTTAAAAAGCCCGCTTCCGACAATCTCTCCCGAGCCAACTGCAAGTTTTGACTGAATAACCTGATAACCGCTTCTTAGAGGGTCAAGTTCAGGATTTAAAAAAACTCTTATCCTATCCTTCTGGTACTCGGAAAGGAAGAAAAACCACATAAGAGGTGCTGCACATATTGCCGCTCCGAATGCAGCAAAAATATATTTATAACTTATCCTTGCCACAAACAACATTCCTGCAAAGATTGCAAGAAATACCATAGCGGTCCCAAAATCAGGCTGTAACATTATAAGACCTATTATAAGTGCAAAATGAAGTATAAATAAAACAATATTTTTAGGATTATTAATATCATCTTTACAATAATCCAACTGTACTGCAAAACAAATAATATACCCTATTTTAACAATTTCGGCAGGCTGGAACTTAATTATTCCCAAATCAATCCAACTGTTTCCTCCCACTTCTTCCGCACCGATTCCAATTATTAAAACCAGAATAAGAAGGAATAGATTCAGTCCTAAAATGTAGAGCCATTTTGTTGATAAAAATTCATAGTCCCAGAAAGCCATTAAAAGACAAACGAAAACTCCGCCGAAAAAAGCAACGGTCTGAACTAAAATAATTCTTGATGACCCATAACTTTTAGAAGCACTTAAAACAAGAATAAGACCGATTACAGCAAGTATTATACATGCTGTAAAAAGTGGTGTGTCAAAATTTCTTATATTCTCTTTTATCTTTTTTATCATAAAAAGGTATGCTCCCTTAGGCACTCGGGAGCCAAAACCCCTTATGCCTTAAACTTGTTAAATTTTAATCTTTTTAACTTGGCGTCCTCGTAAGGCGACAGCCTGACTTCGTCCTTCGCATTAAAAATCTTAGAAATTTTCCTACGTTTAAGGTCGAAGAGTTTAAAATTTAGAAATTTTGTTTAAGTCAAAGAAATTTCAAGGATGATACTTACGTATATCCGCAGGAATTTCTGCAGGATTAAGCGAAATTTCTAATTTTAAACCATAAGGTGTTCGACTCCCGAGTGCCTAGCCGTTAGCTATCTTTTTAAATTATCAATAACGTTTTTATTTTCAACTATATTTAACTCTTTTTTCCAGTTTTCTATATTCTGCTCAACATACTTAGAAATTAAACTGCTTATTATCTTTTGTTCAAAGTTTTCTACTTTTGCTACATCATTTTCGTAAGATAAAGGCAATCTTTTTATAATATGATATCCATAAGATGTTTCAACAAGCCCTGAAACAGCTCCGAATTCAAGCGACTTAACACTGTCTTCAAATTCTTTTACCATTTCGCCTTCGGTAAACACATAGCCGTCAGGATTTGATTCCTGGCCAGGATCTTCAGAAAGTTCATTGGCAAGAGTGGTAAAATCTTCACCGTTATTTACTCTTTGTAATATTCCTTCTGCATACGCTTTCTTTTCTTCCTTGTTGGCAACAGGCTGACCTGCATCATCAGTAGTCATAACAAGAATATGTTGTGCTTTGTAATAATTTTCTTCGAAATTCTTGATTTTAGCAGTTTCGGATAAATCAATAACACCGTCATCCATAAGTTTTGCGTACATTGCTTCGCTTATTGCAATGTTTTTTGCGATGTTATCAAGAGCAGTTGAATCGGTATCAAGTTCTTCATAAAAAGACTGATAACTTCCGCCTGTAAACTGGTTTTTAACGGTAGATGCCATCTGTAAAACTTCATCACTAAAAGTAAATCCTGATTTTTGGGCATACTTTGCTATCACATAATTTTCCATAAGTTGATTATATGCAGCATCTTTGGCAGACTGATAGTTGGTTTTACCGTCAACCTTGGTATTCCAGTATTCGTCAAGCTGGTCTTCAGGAATTGACTGTTTTGCCTGCAGCATATACTGATTATAATAAATATTATATTCTTTCATTGAAACTTCTGTGCCGTCAATAGTAAATACTGTTGGTTCAACCTTTCCGCAACCTGCAAAGGCAAAAATCAATGTTATTATTAAAAATGATATTACTGTTCTTTTCATATTTATCATTCCTTTCGCAAAATCGTATTACTTTAATTATACATAAAAATAATAATTTTTAAAGGCTATTTTAGAATTTGTAATATATTTTTAATATTTGAGAGTTTCTCGTCTTTTTCATTTTTATACATTTTATATGAAAATGAAGGTACTGCGCCCGAAGAAACCATTATTCTTTGAGGATATTTTTCTGAAATTTCCGATATTTTTTCAAAATTAAAAAATTCACTGTTTGCAAATTTAAAAGTAATTTTAAGGTTAAAATCCGAAATCTCACAAATTCCGACACTTTCAGCCATTGCTTTTATAAGAGAAATTTCTCCTAAGTTTACAACTGATTCGGGCATATCTGAAAATCTGTCAATAAGTTCGTCAAAAACTTCTGACATATCTTCTTTAGTCTTTATGGAAGAAATCTTCTTGTAAATATCCATTCTTATATCATGGTTTTCGATGTAAGTTGACGGAATAAACGCATTTTCCTTAATATCTACACGGCAACTTATCATATCAGACACTGTTTCGCCCTTTTTCTTTTTGATTGCCTCCTGCAAAATTTTTATATACATATCATAGCCGACAGCATCCATATGCCCATGTTGTTCTGCTCCAAGCACATTGCCCGCGCCTCTTAATTCCAGATCTCTTAAAGCAATTTTAAAGCCTGAGCCGAATTCTGTAAATTCCTTTATCGCTTTAAGACGGCTTTCTGACTGTTCAGTAAGTGCCTTGTTCTTCTGATAGGTAAGATAACAATATGCAAGACGGTTGCTTCGCCCTACTCTTCCTCTTAACTGATATAGTTGGGAAAGTCCAAGTCTGTCTGCATTTTCAACAATTATAGTATTTGCATTTGCAATATCTATCCCTGTTTCAATAATAGTAGTGGAAACAAGTACATCTATTTCACCGTTTAACATTTCAATAAAAGTTTTTTCAATTTGAGTTTCACTCATTTTACCGTGTGCAACTTTTACATTTATATCAGGGAAAAGTTCCGAAAGTTTTCGTGCAACTGAGTTTATCCCCTCAACATTATTATAAAGGTAAAAAACCTGCCCTCCTCTTGCAACCTCTTTGCTTATTGCATTTGCAACAATCTCTTCATTGTATTCCAAAACATAAGTCTGAACAGGAAATCTGTCAAGAGGCGGTTCTTTTAATACACTCATATCCCTTATTCCAAGCATTGACATATGGAGCGTTCTCGGTATAGGGGTTGCACTAAGTGTTAAAACCTCGATATTTTTCTTTATTTCTTTAAGCCTTTCTTTATGTTCAACTCCAAAACGCTGTTCTTCATCTACAATTAAAAGCCCTAAATCTTTAAATTCCACATCTTTTGAAAGCAAACGATGAGTGCCTATTATAATATCAATTTCTCCCGTTTTCAACTTTTTTATTATCTCCGTTTGCTGTTTTTTACTTTTAAAACGGGACAGCATTTCCACTTTGACAGGGAACTCTTCCATTCTTCCTCTGAACGAATTATAATGCTGTTGACAAAGAACGGTAGTTGAAGCAAGATATGCGGTTTGTTTTCCCTCTGCGGCACATTTGAACGCCGCTCTCATTGCGACCTCCGTTTTACCGTATCCGACATCTCCGCAAAGGAGTCTGTCCATCGGGCGTGGTGATTCCATATCTTTTTTTACTTCTTCGATACTTCTTAACTGGTCTTCGGTTTCATCAAAAGGGAAAGTCTGCTCAAAGAGTGCCTGAAGGTCGGTATCTTCCATATACTGATGCCCCTTTGTGTTTTCCCTTTCTGCATACAGTTTTATAAGTTTATCCGCAAGGTCGCTGCAGGCATTTCTTACACGCTCTTTAATCCTGTTAAATTCCTGACCTCCGAATCTGTTTAAACGCACATTTCTTTCCCCTGCGCCTATATATTTGCTTAAATTTTCAAGTTGATTTACAGGCACATATAAAATATCCGTACCGTAATATTTAATCTTTAAAAAATCTCTTGAAATCCCGTCAACTTCCATTTTTAAAGTTCCGAGATACTGTCCTATTCCGTGAACTGTGTGAACAACATAATCCCCTAATTTCAAATCAGCAAAAGAAAGAATATCATCATTTTTAACTTTCTTTTTCTTTACTTTTTTATACTCTCCGAAAATGGAGCCGTCATATAAAAGAACGAACTTTAAGTCAGGATAATTAAATCCCATCACACCTTTTTTCTTAAGAAGATAAACTCCTGCTTTTGAAATTTCATCATTTTCGCCAATTATGGCAGGAAAAATCTGCAAAGAGGTTAAGAAGTTTAAAATATTTCCTGTTTTATTTTCCGAAACAGGAATTACTACTTTATAGCCCTTATTTTTATAATTTATAATATCTTCAGAAAAAAGATTTAACTTGCCGTAATATGATGGCGTTTCGGTAACCGTCACATTAAAAACAAGATGAGGTTTGTACAGTTTGTTTGAGGTTAAAATATTCATAATACCAAAGGTAGTATATGAAAGGAGTTTATCAATAATTTCGTCTTCGTTTTTATAAATTTCTATATCTGGAATAATTATATTTTTTTCTATTAAATCAGTTAATTCTTCATCTCTTCTCAGCCTCAAGGCTTCCTTGTTTTCAAAAAGACGCTGAGGTTCATCAATTACAATAATGGTATCTTCCTTGTCAAAATAGTTAAGAAGAGTGTTATTGCTTTCATAAATCAGACCTATATATTTATCGATACTCGGAAAATATCTTTCATTTTCAAGTTTTATAATATCGCTTTTTATTTCTTCTTTTAATTTACCTTTTTTGCTTTTTACTATTTCTCTTAATTTTTCTTTAAGTTCCTTACATTTATCATCCCCAAAAACCACTTCCTTTGAAACGGTTATTTCTACAGAGTCAAGATTTTCTATAGATTTCTGGGTTTTTTCGTCAAAAAGTCTTATCGAGTCTACCTCGTCACCAAAAAACTCTATCCTGTATGGGAAATCGCTGAGCGGGGAAAAAATATCCAAAACTCCTCCACGAACTGAATATTGCCCTTTAAACTCTACCATAGGCTCTCTCGAATATCCCATAACACTAAGTTTTTTAGTTAAATCATCAAGAGAAACTTCTTCTTTATTATTTATCTTAAAAGTCATATTTTCAAGAACATCTTTCGGGATTACCGGCTGACTTACAGCACAAAGTGTAGTTATAAAAATTCCTTCCCTGTCTTTTAAGATGCTGTTTAGGGCATTTATTCTTGATACAAAAATATCACTGCTTTTTGCATCTATGTTATAAAAATTAAGTTCCCTTTCCCAGAAGATATGAGAATTTATATTAAAAAATGACAGCATATTATTAAGACTTTTAGCATAAGTCTCATTTTTTGCTATCACTAAAATTTTCTTATTTGTATTTTTTAAAATTCCATATAAAAAATGGGGCTTAGCGGTATCGGTAAGCCCTGTAATATTTATTATGTTGTTTTTGGAAGACTGAAGAATTTTTTTATATTCTTCATTTTCATTAAATAAGTTTAAAAATAAATTATTCATTTCCCAACATAAATGAGTTGTATTTATTCATACACTCTTCAACTCCGTCTTTTAAATAGCAATCTATAATTTCAACACTTTTTTTTGCAATCTTTTTTAAATCAGCAAGTTCATTTTTTGAAAAAGCACCAAGAACATAATCTATAAGGTCTTTCCCGCCATTTTCCGAAACACCTATTTTAAGACGGCAAAAGTCATCTCCCGACAGTTTCAAAATCAAATCTTTGATTCCGTTATGACCGCCGGCACTGCCTTTTTTTCTAATTCTTATTTTGCCAAGAGGAAGTGAAATATCATCATAAATTATAAAAATATCTTCATTGTCTATACCGTAATACTCGGCAAGTAAAAGCACACTGTCCCCGCTTAAATTCATAAAAGTCTGAGGCTTTGCAAATATGACCTTCTCACCGTTTATAAACTGCTCCGAAATAAGCGCTTTATTTTTTAATTTATTTATTTCAAATCCTTTTTCTTTTGCGTAAAAATCAAGCATCAGAAACCCGGCGTTGTGCCTTGTGAATTCATACTTTGCGCCGGGATTTCCCAAACCAACAATAAGTTTCATAATTATACAAATAATGTGCTGACAGAAATGTCTTCATAAATTCTTTCAATTGCTTCAGCAAATACAGGTGCAACAGAAAGAACTTTTTCTTTTCCGAAGTGTTTTTCTTCAGGCAGTTTAATAGTGTCAAGGCAAATAAGTTCATCAATCGGTGCAGCAGATAATCTTTCAATAGCAGGACCTGATAAAACAGGATGGGTACAAGCACAAACAATACTCTTTGCGCCTCTTTCATTTAATGCTTTTACAGCATTGGCGATTGTTCCGGCTGTATCAATCATATCATCAACTATTATTACATCTTTACCTGCTATTTCCCCGATAATATTCATAACTTCAGACACATTTGCCTTTGGTCTTCTTTTATCTATAATAGCAATAGGAGCATCAAGCCTTTCAGCATAAAATCTTGCTCTTGTAACGCTTCCCAAATCAGGAGATACTATAACAACATTGTCATTTCCACGATATTTTTCTTCAAAGTAAGGACATAAAACAGCAGAACCTAAAAGATGGTCAACAGGAATATTGAAAAATCCCTGAATCTGAGATGCATGAAGGTCCATTGTTAATACTCTGTCTGCTCCTGCGGCAGTAAGTAAATCTGCACAAAGTTTTGCAGTAATCGGATCTCTTGCTTTTGCTTTACGGTCCTGTCTTGCATAACCGAAATAAGGAAGTACAGCAGTTATTCTTCCCGCAGAAGCCCTTTTAAATGCATCTATCATTATAAGAAGTTCCATTAAATTATCGTTAACAGGTGAACAGGTTGACTGAACAACAAACACATCAGAACCTCTGACTGTTTCGTGAATACTTACCGAAATTTCTCCGTCAGAAAACTTAGTAACTGTTGATTTACCAACTTCAACACCTAAAATATTTGCTATAGATTTTGCTAATTCAGGGTTTGAATTACCCGAAAATATTTTTATATCCTTGCCGTGACTTATCATTTTTTAGTTCCTCCCGCTATTTCTCTTTTAAAAATCAAAACATAAAATATGGAAAGTGCAGACAAAATACCACACTCTCCAGATTTTACTATTCTTCAGTTGAAGATTCTTCAGCCATCGCTTTTTCGTATTCGGCTAAAATCTTTGTTTCCAACTCTTCTCTTGTAGAAGCGTTGATCGGATGCGCAATGTCTTTGAATTCGCCGTCCGGTGTTTTTCTGCTAGGCATTGCGATAAAAAGTTTTTCTTGACCTTCGATAACTTTGATATCGTGAACAACAAAAGCATCGTCAATAGTAATAGAAACAACTGCTTTCATTTTCCCTGTAGCAGAACTAACCTTACGAACACGGATATCTGTGATATTCATAATCCGAAACCTCCCCTTTCTCGTTTTGCACCAAAACCCCTTACCTGATACAAAACGGATTGACTTTAGTTATGTATAATCATATTATACACTATTATTTCTCATTTGTAAAATGTTTTTTTAAAAATTTGCTAAAATTATTGACTAATTAACACTATCGTATATATAATAATATTATACTGTAAATTGGGAAGTGTTGGCTTTTATGATTAAATCAGTTTTAAATGTTAAAAATTCACATATTCATTTTATCGGAATAGGCGGAGTAAGTATGAGTTCCCTTGCAAAACTTCTTCTTGCAAACGGTCATATTATTTCAGGCTCGGATATGTCTATGTCAAAAAATGTTGAGGAACTTATAGGCTTAGGTGCAAAAATAAATATCGGTCACTTAAAAGAAAATGTTGAAAATCCCGATATGATTGTTTACACTGCTGCAGTAAAAGAAGATAATCCCGAACTTATATCGGGAAAAGAAAAAAATATACTTACTGTAGAAAGGTGTGACTTGCTGGGCGAAATTATGCGCCTTTATAAAAATCCGATAAATATTTCGGGAACTCACGGGAAAACCACTACCACTGCGATGATGTCCGAAGTATTTTTAGATGCAGGGCTTTCTCCCACTGTTTCAATCGGCGGCGATTTTGAAAAAATCGGCGGGAACCTCAATATCGGAAAAAAAGACTATTTCATCTGCGAAGCCTGTGAGTATGTAGAAAGTTTTCTTAAATTTCACCCTTTTGCAACAATTATTTTAAATATTGAAGAGGACCATCTTGATTATTTTAAAGATATAGAACACATAAAAAGTTCTTTCTTAAAGTTTGCCAATCTTACAGATGAAAACGGTTTTGTAGTCCTTAACAAAGAAGATAAAGAGTGTATTCAAATATCCGAAAAAATTAATAGAAAGGTTTACACCTTCGGTTTTTCTGATAATTGCGACTGTTATGCAAAAAATATTCGTTTTACGGATGGAAAACCTGTTTTTGATGTTTATTATAATAAAGAGTTTATTGGGAATGTAGAACTTGGTGTTTTAGGTGAACATAACATACTAAATTCTCTGTCCGTTATTCTTACAGCCCTTATATATAAAATAGATTTTAATTCAATAAAAAAATCTCTTTATGAATTTAAGGGCGCAAAGAGAAGATTTGAATATAAAGGTATGTTTAACGGTGCCAGGATTTATGACGATTATGCTCATCATCCGACTGAAATCGGAACAACAATAAAGTCAGCCAAAAAGAAAGATTATAATAATTTATATATTGTTTTTCAGCCTCACACATATACGAGAACAAAAGCATTATTTAATGATTTTGTGGAAGTTTTACAAAAAGGCGAAAATGTTATTATAGCAGATATTTATGCAGCAAGAGAGAAAAACACTCTTAATATCTCAGGGAAGGATCTTGCCGATAAAATACCAAATGCGATTTACTTAAAAGAATTTTCTCAGATTGAAGAGCATCTTAAAGAAAATGTAAAAGAAAATGACCTTGTAATAACGGTTGGCGCAGGCGATGTTTATAAAATTGGGGAAAATTTACTAAAAAAACTGTAACTTCCATTTGATTTTTTAAGATTTATGTGATAAAATACCATAGTGCGTAAGATTATTTATATATATTGGAGGAATATAGATGTATAAAATTGTAAGAAAAGAAAATTTAAATGACCAGATAACTTTAATGGAAGTTCATGCACCGTTTGTTGCAAGAAAAGTTCAGGCAGGTCAGTTTATTATATTAAGAGTAAGCGAACTTGGAGAAAGAATTCCTCTTACAGTTGCCGACTATAACCGTGAAAAAGGCACAGTTACGATTATTTTCCAGAAAATAGGAAAATCTACAATTGAACTTGGAAACTTAAACGAAGGCGAAGAAATATTAGACTTTGCAGGTCCTTTGGGAGTTGCTTCTCATCTTGACGGTTTTAAAAAAGCAGCAGTAATCGGAGGAGGTCTTGGTACTGCCATTGCTTATCCTTCTGCAAAGGCTCTCTTTAACAAAGGCTGTGAAGTTGATATAATAGCAGGTTTCAGAAATAAAGACCTTATAATTTTAGAAGATGAATTAAAAGAAGTATGTCATAATCTTTATATTACAACTGATGACGGGTCTAATGGTAATAAAGGTTTTGTTACCGATATGCTTAAAAAACTTATTGAAGACGGGAATAAATATGACCTTGTAGTTGCAATAGGTCCTTTAATGATGATGAAATTTGTATGTAATCTTACAAAAGAATACGGTATTAAAACCATTGTTAGTATGAACCCTGTTATGATTGACGGAACAGGAATGTGCGGCGGATGCCGTGTTACCGTTGGGGGAGAAACAAAATTCGCATGTGTTGACGGTCCTGACTTTGATGGTCATCTTGTTGACTTTGACGCAGCGATAAGGCGTCAGGCAATGTTTAAAGTTCAAGAGAAAAAAGCATGTGATGACTGCAGAATGAGAGGTAATAAATAATGGCTAATATGTCTTTAAATAAAGTTAAAATGCCTGAACAGGAACCTCAGGTAAGAAATAAGAATTTTAAAGAAGTTGCTTTAGGTTACACTGAAGAAATGGCAATAGAAGAAGCAGAGAGATGCTTAAACTGTAAAAACAAACCTTGTGTTAACGGTTGCCCTGTTAACGTTCAGATTCCTGACTTTATCTCACTTATAAAACAAGGAGATTTTCAGGGAGCGTATGATAAAATTTCTGAAACAAGTGCTCTTCCTGCTATATGCGGACGAGTATGCCCTCAGGAAAATCAATGCGAAAAATATTGTGTAAGAGGTATAAAAGGCGAAAGTGTCGGTATTGGAAGACTTGAAAGATTTGCGGCAGACTGGGCAATGAAAAATTCAACTGCTGAAATTAAAAAGCCTGAGTCTAACGGCAAAAAAGTTGCTGTTGTCGGTGCAGGACCTGCATCTTTAACTTGTGCAGGCGACCTTGCAAAATTAGGCTATGAAGTTACAGTTTTTGAAGCATTTCATAAAGCAGGGGGAGTTTTAGTTTACGGAATTCCTGAATTCAGACTTCCAAAACAGGAAATTGTTCAAAAAGAGATTGACAAGTTAAAAGCACTTGGCGTAAAAATCGAGTTGAATGTTATTATAGGTAAATCAATAAATATTGATGAACTTATGAGCGAAGAAGGTTTTGATGCCGTATTTATCGGCTCGGGAGCAGGTCTTCCTAAATTTATGAATATGCCTGGAGAAAACCTTAACGGTGTATATTCAGCAAACGAATTCTTAACAAGAATAAACCTTATGAATGCATACAGATGGCCTGAAGCAGACACACCTATCACAGTCGGCAAAAATGTTGCTATAGTCGGTGGAGGTAACGTTGCTATGGATGCGGCAAGATGCGCAAAACGTCTTGGTGCAGATAATGTGTATATTGTTTACAGACGTTCAGAAGAAGAAATGCCTGCAAGACTTGAAGAAGTCCACCACGCAAAAGAAGAAGGCATTATTTTCAAAATGCTTACTAACCCTGTTGAAGTTGTGGGTAATGAAGAAGGCTGGGTAACAGGTCTTAAATGTGTGGAAATGGAACTTGGCGAACCTGATGCATCAGGCAGAAGAAAACCTGTAGTTAAAGAAAATTCTGAATATGTAATAGAAATGGATACCGTTGTAATTGCTATCGGTCAGTCCCCTAACCCGCTTATTAAGAACACAACTGAAGGTCTTGATACTCAAAGTTGGGGTGGAATTATAACTGATGAAAAAACAGGCGCAACAAGTATTCCCGGAGTATACGCAGGCGGAGATGCCGTTACAGGTGCTGCAACCGTTATTCTTGCTATGGGTGCAGGAAAAGCCGCTGCAAAAGCGATAGACGAATATATTAAAAGCAAATAAATGCAAAATGCAAAGTGCAAAATGCAGAATGAAGAAGGCAAAACCATGCCATACGGCGGTTTTGCCCTCTTTTTTTATATATAATTTTAATTCCATAAATTGTACGAAGAATTTATACCAAATAATTTCGCACTTCGCACTTCGAATTTCGCATTTACTCTTTAATTTCCCCTGCTTTTATAAGTGTAATTTTCGTTATAACAGGGCCTACAAGTTCATAAATTATTGTAGCACAAAGAATGATTACTCTTATATTTGCTCCGAATTCGGGAACAACTGTAACTGCTGCCATAGATAAACCTATTGCTACCCCTGCCTGAGGGATAAGAGTAGGACCTAAGTATTTTTTTACCTCAGGTGATGCTTTCCCGATTATTGCACCGAGTGATGCTCCACCCATTTTACCTAAAACTCGTACAATTATGTAAACTATACCGATAACACCGACAGACGGTAAGATACCGACATTAAGTTCTGCTCCTGATACAACAAAGAATAGCAAGAACAAAGGCGGTGTAAACCTGTCTGTAAGTTGGAAAAGTTCATTATATCTTTTTGATGTGTTAATAAATATTGCACCCATTGCCATACACGCAAGAAGTGATGAAAAACCGCATATTACTGATATTCCAACACACAAACAAACCATAGCAATAGCCACAGAAAGCCTGTTACCCCTGCCTGTAAACCATTTGATTAAAGCAGAAAGGATAAAACCAAGCACAGCACCAAATAAAAGTCCTCCTATAATTTCTATAACAGGGCTTATAATAACACTTAAAATATCAACATTACCTGTACTTCCTATTATTTTTGCAACTGCAAATGAAATTCCAAAAGCAATAAGTGCAACTGCGTCGTCAATTGCAACAACAGGAAGCAAAGTATCGGTAACAGGACCTTTTGCTTTATACTGCTTTACAACCATAATGGTTGCGGCAGGTGCCGTTGCTGATGCGATAGCACCAAGAACAAGCGAGAATTTTATGTCACATCCTGCCAAAACAAGCGCCAAGTCAACTAAAAGCGTTGCACCAAAACCTTCGCAGAAGGCAATTACAACAGGCGATTTACCTATTTTTTTAAGATAGGAAAGTTTAAATTCCGAACCGATAGAAAATGCAATAAACCCTAATGCAACATCTGAGATAATAGTCATTTTCGAAACCACATCTTCAGGTAAAATTCCAAGTACATAAGGGCCTATGATAAGACCGAAAATAATATATCCTGTTACATTGGGAAGTTTGAATTTTTTCATTAACTTTCCTGAAAAAAGACCTGCAAA
>SVKJ01000029.1 GCA_015068525.1 Oscillospiraceae bacterium
AAAACAGGTGAGCCGATTTTGAGAAACTTAGAATACAACTATCCGCATTTGGGATATGAAAAAATAAATGATCAGTTTATGTTGGGTGAAAACATATTAGTTGCACCTGTTATTAAAAAAGGTCAGAAGATTAGAACAGTCATTCTTCCCTCGGGTGAATGGGAAAGTTATAAAGGTGAGATTTTTGAAGGTGGAAAGACAGTTGAAATTCCTGTTACGCTTAAAGATATACCATATTTTATAAAGAAGCAGTAAACAGGTTCAAAATGCACCTTAATAGGATAGAAAAAATTTAAAAATGGACAAACTTAACTAAAGTTTTTGATTTTTGGCCACCCGAAGCCTGTTAGGCATATCGAGTGGCCAAGTTCGTTCATAGCAGAAAGGATAAAATCCAACGATTTTTGCAAAAAATCTTTAATTTCAGGTACTTACATATTGATATATCTCACCTTTTGGGGTGTGGAGTCTTAGAAAGATTTTTTTGGAAAGTAAAAGGTAATAGTGAAAAAGTAATAAGTTTTTTTGACTGTTAGCGAGATGTTTCAATTTTTTTCAGGCTCTGATTTATCGTATTTTTTAAAAAAATAATGAAGAACCCGATTTTTGCATGACGCAAAGTCGGGTTCTTCACAGCCTGTTTTTATAGTGATTTTTCTTTTTTTATATTATATTGTTTCGTCATTTTGACATATAATTTTTCCGTCTTCTGCTTTCAAAGTAACAATACTGTTGGCTTTAATATTTCCTTTTAACATTTCTTCGGATAAAAGGTCTTCAATATCTGTTTGTATTGTTCTTCTTAAAGGTCTTGCACCATAGGAAGAGTCAAATCCCTTTTCGCATAAATAGTCATAAACTGAATCATCAACCGTAAGTTTGATTTCTTTTTCTTCGATTCTTTTGGCAAGAGAATTTAGCATTATCTTTGCGATTTCTTTTATTTCTTCCTGTGACAGTTTGTGGAAAACAATGATTTCATCAATTCTGTTTATAAATTCAGGTCTTAAATAGGATTTAAGTTCGGAGAGAACACTGTTTTTAATAGTTTCATAAGAATTATCTTCATTTCCTTCTGAAAATCCTAATTTTGCTTTGGTTTCAACAATTTTAGAAGCACCTATGTTTGATGTCATAATAACAACAGTATTTTTGAAATCAACTTTTCTTCCTTGAGAATCAGTAAGAATACCATCTTCAAGAATTTGAAGCAGAGTGTTAAATACATCAGGGTGTGCTTTTTCAATTTCGTCAAACAGGATAACCGAATAAGGATTTTGCCTTACTTTCTTGGTAAGCTGACCGCCTTCATCATGACCTACATACCCGGGAGGAGAACCGATAAGTCGGGAAACTGAATGTTTTTCCATATATTCAGACATATCAATTCTTATCATACTATCCTGGTTGCCAAACATAACTTCGGACAAAGTTTTAGCAACTTCGGTTTTACCAACACCGGTAGGACCTAAGAATAAAAATGAACCTATAGGTCTTTGAGGGTCTTTAAGACCCGCTCTGTTTCTTCTTATTGCTTTTGCAATTTTTGATATGGCTTCTTCCTGACCGACTACTCTTTTATGCATACGTTCTTCTAACTTTAAGAGTTTTTGGCCTTCTTCTTCGGTAAGTTTTGAAACAGGAATTTTAGTCCATGCGGAAATTACCTCTGCAATATTTTCTTCCGTCACACAGTCAACTGTTTTGGAATTTTCTTCTTCTCTTTTTGTTTTCTTTTCCTCAAGTTCTTTTATAAGAGTGTTTTCTTCATCGCGAAGTTTTGCAGCATTCTCAAAATCCTGAGCAAGAATAGCTTCATTCTTTTCTGCCTTTGTTTTTTCTATTTTTTCTTCCAGTTCCTTGTAATCGGGAGGAGTTGTAAGATTTCTTATTCTTAATTTTGATGATGCCTCATCAATTAAGTCAATAGCCTTATCGGGAAGAAAACGATCAGTAATATATCGGTAGGATAATTTTGCAGCGGCAACAAGTGCCTCATCTGAAATTTCTACCTTATGGTGTGCTTCGTATTTATCTCTTAAACCTTTTAAAATTTCAATAGTTTCGGAAACTGTCGGCTCGTCAACAGTAACAGGTTGAAATCTTCTCTCAAGTGCAGAATCTTTTTCAATATATTTTCGGTATTCGTCAAGAGTTGTTGCTCCTATTAACTGAATTTCGCCTCTTGCCAAAGACGGTTTTAAAATATTTGCCGCGTCAATAGCACCTTCTGCCGCACCTGCACCGACAATGGTATGGATTTCGTCAATAAATAAAATAGTGTCTTTATTTTCTTTGACTTCGTTTAATACTTTTTTAATTCTTTCTTCAAATTCGCCTCTGTATTTTGAGCCTGCAAGCATAGAAGTTAAATCAAGTGTTACAAGTTTTTTGTTTCTTAAAGTTTCGGGAACTTTATTTTCATATATCTTTTGAGCAAGTCCTTCTATTATTGCGGTTTTACCAACACCTGGTTCTCCAATCAGGCAAGGATTGTTTTTTGTTCTTCTTGATAAAATTTCAATAACTCGGCTTATTTCTTCATCTCTTCCAATAACAGGGTCAATTTTTCCTTCTTTTGCCGCTTTGGTTAAATCAACGCCAAACTTTTCATTTTCGCTATTTTTACTTTCACCCTGAAAACTATTTTTTTCCTGAGGTGTTCCCTCGTTAAATATTCTTAAAACATCCTGAACTATTTTTCCTGGATCGCAGTTTAATTCAGTAATTATTTTATATGCAACTGAATCGTTTTCGTTAAGAAGTGCCAGTAAAAGATGCTCAGTTCCGATATATTGATGGTTTGAATTTACTGCAATTTCTAAAGATATCTCTAAAATTCTTTTACATCTTGGGGTAGGGTATTTTCTTTTATTGTCGGGAGTTCCTCTGCCTATTAGTTTTTCAATAATTAAAGTAACATTTTCTTCGGTTACGTTATTTGAGGAAAGTGCGTTATATGCAATACCCGTTCCTTCCTTTAAAAGACCGAGTAAAATATGCTCGCTCCCCACATAGTTGTGCCCAAGTTCCATTGCCGCTTTTTCAGAAAAAGAAAGTGCATTTTCTGCTTTTTTTGTAAATCTTTTATCGTACATTAAATCACATCCTTTAAAATTTTTGCTCTTAGTTTATCTCTTTTTTGCGCGTCATCTTCGCCAATGCTTCCGGGTGCAAGTGAAGAAATAAGTTTTACAAAAGAGTTTTTATCTGTATTTGTAATTATTCCCATATTTATTCCCAGATAAACCATTGACCATAATCCTGAAAATTCTTTATAGTTTATAAGATAGCAATTTTTTAAAATGCCGTAAGAACGCATGATTTTATCTTTTAAGTTGTCATTTAAAATTAGATTTCGCAAGTTTTCTTCCTGTTTTACAATTTGTGTTGTAACATTTTTAATTTTTTCTATAATTTCTTCTTCCGAAATCCCTAATGTTGTCTGATTGGAAATTTGATAAATGTTTCCGAAACTTCCTGAACCTTCTCCGTAATATCCTCTTATTGCAATTCCTAAACGATTGACGTTTTCTGTAAGTTCGTTTATTTTGCCACACATAACTATCGCAGGTATATGAATCATAACCGAAGCTCTTAAACCTGTGCCGGTGTTGGTTGGGCAACTTGTAAGATATCCGTATTTTTCAGAAAATGCATATTCTTTACTCTCTTCTATAAGATCATCACACGCATTTGCAAGAGAGAAAGCCTCATCTAAATTAAAACCTTCTTTTATTACCTGTATTCTTAAGTGGTCTTCTTCATTTATCATAATACTAATTTCTTTGTTTTTATCTAAAATAACAGAAGACGGAACTTTGGAATTAAGTATATTCGGGCTTATAAGATGGCTTTCTACAAGTTTAAGTCCTTCTTGTTTTAGTTCATTTTCTTCTATTTCGCTAAAATAGAGAGAGGAGGAGGAATTAGATGAAAGAATAATTTCTTTAACCTCGTTTGTAATCTTTAATGCATCTTCTTTTGATATTTTTGATATAAAAGGATAATCTTTAAAATTTCTTGCAAGTCTTATTCTTGTGCTTAGTACAATGTTTTCCATATTTACAATCTTTCCTTTCTGAATGTTTAGGGATAGGAAAAAATTTTCAGAATGGACAAACTTAGCCAAATCCTTTGGATTTGGGTCACCCGAAGGCGTACTAAGTACGTCGAGTGGCTAAGTTTGTTCATAGCAAAAAGTTATTTAATTTCAAAGATTTTGTAAAAATCTTTACTTTGTTGCAACATAATATTTTATATTATTCGGTTATTTTCTTTTTATCGGCATGGCATACAGGTCATTTACTGCTTTTTGCGGTCTGGGAATTTTTAACATCCCTTTATCCCTCCAGCCCTTTTATTTCGTCTCTTATTTTCGCCGCTTCTTCATAATTTTCCTCAGCAATTGCTTTTTGAAGTTTTAGTTTAAGTTCCGATTTTAATTTTTTGTTTTTTAAGTCTTCACCGCACCTTTTTGGAATTTTGCCTGTATGAGAAGATGATGCGTGTATGTTTTTAAATAAAGGGTCTAAATAAACTTCGAATTTTTCATAACAATCAGCACAACCAAATTTTCCGGTTTCTTTAAATTCTTTATATGATGTATTACATCTGTCACACACATAGTCTGATGTTGTAACAGGGGTAAACATTCCAAATAAATCATTTAAAATGCTTCCTTTGGAAAATTCACTGAAATTAAATTCATCATTTCCCGCACAGACTTGACATAAGTGTTTCTCTGTAATAATACCATTGTAATTTTTAACTATTTTAACTGTTGCATTATTTTTCTTGCATTTTTCACAAAGCATCAAAATCAACTCCTTTTAATATTTGTGAGCATATTCTTCATTATTTTTGCTCTTAAATAATCTTTGTTCTCTCCATCTATGTTTAAAGTATTGTCTGAAACTGCGGCAAACATAATATTCGCTTCTCTTTTTGTAATAATATCATATTCAAAAAGCGTTTTGATATATGAATATGCCTCGTTCTGCTTTAAATAATTTCCTATTGAACTTATAAGAGTGGAAATATAATCATTTTTGGTAAGAAGAACTTTTCTTATAGTAATTCCTCCGCCACCGCCTCTTCTTGATTCAACTATAAACCCATGCTCGTTTGTAAACCTTGTGGCTATAACGTAATTTATCTGTGACGGAACACAATTAAAATAATTTGCAAGATCGTTTCTTTTTATTATTACTTCATTATCATCTGTAAGAAGTTCCTTTATATAATTTTCTATAATATCCGATATTGCCATATTATCTCTCCTTTTGACTTTGACTATCTTTGACCTTTACTATATGATAAATTAAATTTCCCAAAAAGTAAAGAGGTATTTTTAGTATTTTTTTGTCTTATTTTGAAGAAATACTTTTTTTGTACGATAAAAAGACAAATATACTTAAATTTTCTTAAGATTTCTTAATTTTTCTTTTAAAATTACATTTTTATATGTTTTATGTTAAATTTTAACAAAATGTTAAAAAAAACTTGAAAATAAATTAGCAAAGTTGTATAATTAAAATGTGCTAATTATTAAATTATAGTGTGAAAGCACTAAAAGAAGGAGAGGAAATTATGGAAAAACTTTTCAAATTAAAAGAACATGGCACAAATGTTAAAACTGAAATTATTGCAGGTATTACAACCTTCCTTGCAATGGCGTACATTCTTGCGGTTAACCCTGGAATGCTTGGTATTATTCCTGATGGTCCCGGTGCTGCAGCTATATTTATGGCTACTGCTCTTTCAGCTGCTATCGGTACAATATGTATGGCATTTTTTGCAAACTATCCTGTAGCACTTGCTTCCGGTATGGGGCTTAACGCATTCTTTACTTATACCGTATGTTTAGGAATGGGCTATTCATACAAAGTTGCTCTTACTGCTATATTACTTGAAGGTATTATCTTTATGATTCTTTCAATCTTCAAGTTCAGAGAAGCACTTGTTAACAAAATTCCTGCAAACCTTAAACTTGGTATAACAGCAGGTATTGGTTTATTTATTACAATTATTGCACTAATTAATGCCGGTGTTGTTGTAAACAACGATTCTACATTAGTTGGTCTTGGAAATCTTGCATCTCCGCAGGTTGTTCTTGCAATTGTTGGTTTACTTATTATCGGTGTGCTTCATCACTATAAAGTTACAGGCGATATCTTAATCGGTATTTTAGCAACATGGGTTCTTGGTATTTTAGCAGAGTTAATCGGCTGGTATCAGGTTGATATAGAAGCAGGCGTATATTCACTAATTCCAAATCTTTCATGGGAAGCAATCAAAGCAAACTTTGCTGCTCCTGCATTATTCCAGTTTGATTTCGGATTTATCGCTAAAAACTTCGGTGCTTTTGCTGTAGTTTTATTCACATTCCTATATACTGATATATTTGATACAGTTGGTACTCTTATCGGTGTTGCTCAGAAGGGTAATCTTCTTGCAGAAGATGGTTCTCTTCCAAGAGCAGGCGGTGCATTAATGGCTGACGCTGTTGGTACAGTTGCAGGTGCATGTCTTGGTACATCAACTGTTACGAGTTATGTTGAATCTTCAGCAGGTGTTGCTGCAGGTGGTAGAACAGGTTTAACTGCTCTTACAACAGGTATTTTATTCCTTCTTGCAATTCCTCTTGCACCAATATTCCTTGCAATTCCTGGATTTGCTACTGCTCCTGCTATGATCTTTGTTGGTCTTCTTATGTTATCAGCAGTTACAAAGATGGATTTTGATGGCGACGTTGCAGACTCAATCGGCGGTTTCTTAGCGATTGCTATGATGCCATTTGCTTATTCAATAGCAACCGGTATTATGTTTGCTATGATTTCATGGGTTGTTCTTAAAATTTGCTGTGGTAAAATTAAGGATATCAGCCCTATTATGTGGATTTCAGTTGCATTATTTGCACTATATATCGGCACACAGGTTATGTAATTTTAATGTGGGAATGTTAAAACCTTAAGACTGCAAAAAGTAGGGAACGACCTGTGTGTCGTTCCGATAAAATAATACCAGATTTATAATATAAAATATTATGTTATAAAAATCATTGGAATTTATACTTTTTGTTATGAATAATTTATTCTATCCCATAAAGAGAGGGTGTTTAAAAATTTACTTTTTAAACACCCTTGTTAATGAAAGGTACTTAGTTATGAAAAATTCTTATACACTAAACGTTGCAGGGCTTAAAAGGGAACTACCTTTTTTTAAGGTTAGTGATGACCTTACAATTGCTGCTTTTATTATGTTCGGTGATGTTGAACTTACCGAACATTGCGCAAAAGCGCTTTTAGAAAAAGCCCCTTTGTATGATATAATGATTACTGCCGAAGCGAAAAGTATTCCTCTTATATACGAAATGGCAAAACAGGCAGGCAGAAACAATTATGTTATAGCAAGAAAAAAACCAAAGGTTTATATGAAAAATCTTATAAGTGTTTCGGTTAATTCTATTACAACTCACGGAGAACAAAATTTATATCTCGGAGAAGATGATATAAATCTTTTGAAAGATAAAAAAGTGCTTATAGTTGATGATGTTATAAGTACAGGCGAATCTTTACAGGCACTTGAAACTCTTGTTAAAAAAGCAGGAGGAAACATTGTCGGCAAAATGGCAGTTCTTGCCGAAGGAGATGCAATAGAAAGAAATGATATTATTGCTCTTGAAAAATTACCACTGTTTGATGGTAACGGAAATATAATAGAATAATACTTAAAAAGCAGATTTTCAAAACCGAAAGTCTGCTTTTTTGATATATTTGACATAAATCAAATTTGATATGTTATCTGTGATAACTCGATATGTTCTTTCCGAAACTCGATATATTGCCTTTGGCAACGAAAATGAGGTAAAAAACGTGTTTTACAAATTGTTGAAAAACGACAAAATACTTGTTTTTACGATTATAATATGCTACAATATTATTGCTACACAATCAAAATATTTAATGACCGTTAAGGAAATAATACATTGGTAAAATGTGTTTTTTCCTTTATACTCATACCTTGACGGGAGAGATTGTGTAGCAACAATAAGGGGAAACACTTTTCGTGCGTTCTCTTATTGGGAACGCATTTTTTATGTTTTCTTAATATGAAATGTAAATTTCGCGAAATTTACAAAGGCTATTTTGAAAAAGTGAAAGGGGAAAGATTATGGAACAGAAAACAAAAGAAATTACTCAAGAAAAAAAGGAAAACAATGTTATTAATTTTAAAGAAAGCGTTGTTACCATGTGGAAGAATATAATTTCATTTCTTATGAAAAATAAAAAATATTCTTTAATTTGTATAGTGGGTATATTGTTACTTGGCATTGTTTTAGGATTTGTGTTTAGTAGAGAATCTGAGGTTATAACTATTTCTGAGGCTTCACTTAAAGAAATAATTTCTGCTAGTGATTTGTCCACTGTAGAGTATACTTATAATTCAATCGTCACAATTTCCAATGAAAAAGAAGAAAAGTATCATGTTGCATATGATGGAATTGTTAAAGCAGGATTTGACTTTAATCAAATAACTGTTACGGATAATCAGAAAGAAAAAAAGATTATAATTACAATTCCAGAAATTAAAATTATATCAGCAGTAGTTAATGATCAAAGTTTGGAATTTATATTTTTAAAGGATAAATATGATACTGAAACTACATATCAAGAAGCATATAGAGAAAGTATAAATGATCTTAAGATTAAAGCAGAGCAAAATAATGACATCAAAATAATAGCAAGGGAAAATGCTATTATGACTATGAAGGCATTTATTAAACCATGGGAAGAACAACTGCCTGAAGGGTATACGGTTGAATGTATATAGGGAGGTATAAAGATGAAGTATATTAAATATATTACAGCAATAATTTTGGTGATTTGTACTTTGTGTCTATGTTCGTGTTCTAATCAGATAAAAGAACCAGATGAAGAACAAATTAAGGCTATATGCGAATTGACAACTTTGAAATGTTATTATAACAATGTTGCTAAGTCCACTAAAGAAAAAGGAACAGGTTGGACACATATGCTAGAAAAGGATAGAAAATTTTGGATTGAGTATGAAGGATTTGCAGAAATAGGTATTGATATGAATGATGTTTCTATGAGTATAAACGAAAACAATGTCATAATTTCAATGCCTTCTGCAAAACTTCTCAATCTTGGAATTGTGACAGAAACCTTGAATGAAAATTCTTATATAACCTCTAAGGATAATTGGTGGAATAAAAACAAAGTAACATCGGAAGAACAACAAGCGGCGATTGGTAATGCTCAGGAAAAAATGAGGCAAACAGTGTTAGATAATAAGTCATTATTTAATCGTGCTGAAAACGAGGCGAAAATCCTGATAGAAAACTATATTAATAATTTGGGTAAAATGTCAGGAATAGAGTATAATATCACTTGGGAAAAAATGTGACTGCAAATGGCTCATCTTGAATAGGAGTGGAATGAATGGAAAAGTTAAAAAAGGAATTGTTATCCCAAGAGGATATCATGAAGATACTTGATACATGCTATGAAAAAACAATGAACGGAATTCCTAAATTGAGTTCTGCGGTCGAAGAGGTAGCAATTGAATATATGGACAAGTATTCAACAAAAGAAGAAGCGTGTAAAGCAATGATAAAAAATCAAATTATCAAATGCACAACATCAGGTTTTCTTACAGGCTTCGGTGGAGCAATTACTTTGCCGGTTACTTTGCCTGCAAATATTACAAGCGTTTTATATGTTCAAATGAGAATGATCGCATGTGTTGCATATATCTCCGGATTGGATTTGAAAGACGATAGAACACAGACATTTATATATGCCTGTCTAGCGGGGGTTTCTGTTAACAATCTTTTGAAACATGCCGGTATTCAGTTTGGTGTGAAATTAGCTAATGGACTGATTAAAAAAATACCGGGAAAAGTTTTGACTAAAATAAATCAAAAAGTTGGATTTCGATTTATTACTAAATTTGGAACTAAAGGGTTGATAAATATAGGCAAACTTGTGCCGGGAGTCGGCGCTGTAATAGGCGGAAGTTTAGATTACATTGAAACTAAAGCGATAGGAGATAGAGCGTATAAGTGGTTTTTTGAAGGTGATTATGTTTATGATGAGAAAGCAGAAGAAGATGCAAAGATAATAGAGATATCAGATTATGAAGAGATTGTGGAGGAAGTTTAATGCCAAAAAATAAATGGATATCGTTTTTTCTGTGTCTGTTTTTAGGGTATCTTGGAATACATAAGTTTTATGAAGAACGGATACTTTTAGGAATAGTTTATTTATGCACAGGGGGGGTATTCGGTATAGGAGTCATTATAGATCTGATTATACTGATATTTAAACCTAACCCTTATTGCCCATAAATTTAAAAAAGCAGATTTTCAATTTAGAAAATCTGCTTTTTTATATGTTAAATTAATACCTTACGCTTTATTTATTGAACCGAAAAGTTCCATTTTTTCTTTAACAGTTTCTTTAATTGCTTCAAAACCTGGTGCTAATACTTTTCTTGGGTCAAAGCCTTTTCCTGATAAATCTTTTCCTTCTTCAAAATATTTTCTTGTTGCAGCAGCAAATGAAAGTTGACATTCAGTATTAACATTAATTTTTGAAACACCAAGTGATATTGCTTTTTTAATCATATCAGTAGGAATACCTGTTCCACCATGAAGAACTAAAGGCATTGGGTTTGTTTTTGCTTCGATTTTTTCCAAAACTTCAAAATTAAGTCCCTGCCAGTTTTCAGGATATTTTCCGTGAATATTTCCAATACCTGCAGCAAGAATGTCAACACCTAAGTCAGCGATAAGTTTACATTCATCAGGGTCTGCAACTTCGCCGTTGCCGACAACACCGTCTTCTTCTCCGCCGATTGCACCAACTTCTGCTTCAACAGAAATACCTTTTTCGTTTGCAATTCTTATTATTTCTTTTGTTTTTTCAATATTTTCATCTATCGGATAGTGAGAGCCGTCAAACATAACTGATGTAAAACCTGCATCGATTGCTTTTAGAGCGCCTTCGTATGAACCGTGGTCAAGGTGGATTGCAACAGGAACATCAATATCAAGTTCTTCCATCATACCTTTAACCATTCCAACGATTGTTTTGTAACCTGCCATATATTTTCCTGCACCCTCAGATACGCCTAAAATAACAGGTGATCTGTTTTCTTTAGCAGTAAGAAGAATTGCTTTGGTCCATTCCAGATTGTTGATATTGAACTGACCTACTGCATAATGGCCTTCTTTTGCTTTTTTCATCATTTCTTTTGCTGATACTAACATATTAAATTTCCTCCCAAAGTATATATACTATATATAAGTATATGCTAAAATGGAAAAAAAATCAATATATTTCTAAAATTAAGTAAAATAAAAAAGGAATTTAATTTATTTTGGAGAAAATAATAAGTGAAAGGGGAAGTCCCCGATTAAATAGACAAAAAATTTAATTTTAATGAGGTGATACCAATGTACAGTGATGAAACCGTCTGGGTAAAAAAAGTATATTTGTGTGTTCAGGGAAAGGAAATTATTAAAATTAAATATAATGATATAAAGAAGAATGATTAAAATAAAGTTTTGTGGATTTGAGTTAAATATAAAATTTGAACATATAGATTTATCTTTAATAGTAAAAAAGCACTCTAATTGAGTGCTTTTTTAGTTAGCGGTTAATTAAAATCGTTTTATATCCTTTTTAAAAATCATGACGAAAACCTGCGGAAATTTTATATTTTTCAAATATGCATACTATTTCTTCTATCGCATCAAAATCAGAATAATTTTCGTCTTTAATAACCTTTTGTATTTCACCTAATGCCATAATAGCAGTTGTGTTAGCAATTTGTGATACATCAATTTCAAAATCTTCGAGTCTGAACCTTACATAATCAGTTATATGTTCTCTTAAAAGTTCAAGTTTAATATTCATTTTTTACCTCCTAAATTAAAAAAGTGCGTAGCCGAAGCCACGCACGAAAAATGCATAACTCCGATTGCTGCGACACAAGTTTTCAACCAATCCCAAGGAATGTGAAAACAGAGAATGCATTTTTACCAAAATAAAAATACATCCTTGATAATTGGTTAATATTAACTTGTGTCGCAAGTATAGTATAACACTTATCTTAAAAAAATGCAAGAAAAAACTGCCGCGATAATTGTGGCAGTCTAATTTATTTATCAATATTTTGTTTTGCGGTGTTGATTGAGGAAATCAATACTCTTTTTATTTCGAGGCAATCTTTAAGCAAAGATTCTCCCTCTTCCTTTGTCAGTAATGCTGATTTAACAAGCAATCTTAACCAATATTCAGTTTCAGCAGTTTCTTTTAATGCTATATGTAATTTAGATATAAAATCAGCCTTACTTTGTCCATAATTGGCTTCATTAATGTTCGCACCAATACTTGTACCACTTCTGACTATTTGCTTTGATATAATTGTTTCCTTTTTATCTTTAACAAGATATCTTTGCAACTTAATTATTTTTGCTGCAAAATCTATTGATTTATTTATTAAAATATTCTCTTTCATATTCATTACCAAAAGTATTATATCATTATATACAAAGAAATTCAATTATTAATTATTCATCAGCGAAGCGTCTTCATTATTCATCATTCATTAAAAAATCCTGTCGAAATTAATGAATAATGAATATTGAATAATGAAAAATGAATAGTACAAAACAAAAAATCCTATCTTTAGGTGGGTAGTGATAAGGAAGTATTGAGAATATTACTATTTACCGACAGACAGGGTGTAAAAGAAAGTTAGGCATATCGCTTTTTGCAGCGGTATGCCTGTTTTCGTTTATATATGGGTAAAATGTCACGCAATAGCGGTTAGAAATCGCTTGTTTTATGCGGTTAGAAAGCACGAAAACAGACAAGGTAATGGTTTTATATCCAAAACCTTAAAAATGGCTTCTATCGTTCCATAAAAATACATTATATGATTATTAAATTTTAAATTAATAGCAAAAAAGAGAATCAAGTTAAACTCAATTCTCCTTAGTTTTTTATCTCTCTGTTATTTTTACTAAAGTTTCTAATCTGCTTTTATTTTCCGCTCTACTCTTTTTTACATAGCCTAACTTGTCACAAATAAATTCAATTTTTTGACAAAATATATCTTGACTCAATTTAGACATAAACAAAGTTCCATCATCTTCTCTACAACTGCAATGCCACTGCTGTTCATCATCTAATGGATGCTCTGGACGAAAATCTCTTATATTGAATATCTTGTGCTCAATTTGTGTAATCCATGCAGCACCAACTTCAGTTAATGCTCCCCAAGATTCCTTTGTATGATTGCTGGTAACAAAAATTACATACATTTTTTGCGTAGAGTAACTATCCACAAAAAAGTCTCTTAAATAATTATATATACCGCTTTTACCTACATCACCTTCGGGAATTCGTGATACCTCGTCATCACAATTTGTATATATTATATCAGATGGGGGAACATTATTAAATATGAGCATAGCATAAACAATATCAGCTAAATCTTTATCAGGATATGTTTGACTGATTAGTATTTTTTTCTTTTGAGAATCAATAATACTTTTTATTCCCATATCTGGGCTGTTAGCATTAATTTCATCTGATAAAATGTTTTCAACTTCCT
>SVKJ01000030.1 GCA_015068525.1 Oscillospiraceae bacterium
CTGCAACCACAATGGAGTTTGCCGCTTTGCCAAGTGATGTAAATGTCATCTGGCAGGCAATCTGAATTCCAAAGAGACCAAGTCCGCCAAGATAAATTCTTAGCATCGGTGCTGCAAACTGTGCAAGTGTGCTATCCGATGTAAATATCTTAACAAACATCTGAGGTGCTATCATAACCGCCGCCCATAGTGCTATGGAATATGTTAAACAAGTGATTAAAAGCAGACGGAAGGTTTTCTTAACTCTTCCCGCATTTTTAGCGCCAAAATTATAGCTTGTAATGGGCTGAGCACCTTGTGCAATTCCCTGCAAAGGTAACATTGCAAACTGCATTACACTTGTCATAATGGTCATAGCACCGACTGCAATATCTCCACCATATTTAAGGAGTGAAGAATTAAAGCAAACGGAAATCACGCTTTCGCTTGACTGCATAACAAACGCCGCTGTTCCAAGTGCGATGCAAGGCAGAATGATGTCTGCCCGTAGTTTTAAGTTTTCTTTCTTTATCTTAAGTTGTGTCTTCTTACTGCAAAGGAAAGAGATAATCCATATGCAAGAAAGCATCTGCGAAATAATAGTTGCAAGTGCAGCACCCTTTACACCCATTTGGAATCCAAAAATGAATATGGGGTCAAGCACAATATTACACACCGCACCGATAATCACCGAAACCATAGATACAGTGGTAAAGCCCTGTGCAGTTATGAATGTATTCATACCCAGGGTCATTTGCACAAACAGAGTGCCGATGGCATATATGCTCATATAATCGGTGGCATAACCGATTGTGTTTTCACTTGCACCAAAGGCAAGGAGCAAATCCTTGTTCCATATAAGCAAAACTGCAGTCAGGATAACCGACACAACAATCTGCAGACTAAAGCAGTTACCAAGCGTCTTTTCGGCAGACTCATTATCCTTTTCGCCCATAAAGATAGATGCTCTTGGTGCACCGCCTGAACTTACTAATGCCGCAAAAGCTGCAACAAGCATAATCAGGGGCATACACACACCGACCCCTGTAAGTGCCAAACTGCCATCACCAGGCATATGACCTATGTATATGCGGTCAACTATATTGTAAAGCATATTGATAAGCTGTGCCACAACCGTCGGAATCGACAGTCTGAACAAAAGCTTACCGATAGGCTCTGTCGCTAAAAATTCTTTTTTGTCATTCATTTAATAAAACACCTTATTTTCGTATATAATTCATCCAAACAACATCGTCGTATTGCTTGATTTCTTTTAATTTAAATTCGGATAATGTGCTATCCATAAATAACGGTTTGTCCTCAGCATCTGCAACAATCGGTGCAACAACAAGGCTAATCTCATCAATTACACCTGCTCGCTCAAAATAACCGTTTACAATGCTACCGCCCTCTAAAAGAATAGAATTGATTCCCATAAGGGTTTTAAGCTTTTCAAGAGCGATTTTAACATCAATTTCGGTTTTGCCTGCAAAGATATATGTAATCTCCATTTCCTGAAGATAGGCAAGATAACGACCGTCTGCCTGTTCAGTCAAAACTTCTATTATCTGTGCATCGCCATAACCTGGGTCTTCGTCGGTAATCTTACTGTTTTTCCAACCGAGTTTACCTTTTGGATCAAAACTTATGGCATAGAATCCCGATAGATTATCAGGAATAAAATCATTTTTATTATCAATAGGCTCGTACCTTGTCAAATCAGGATACCAACCACCTGTGAAACTGCTTTCCATCGTCACACGACCGCAAATAAAACCACTTGCGCCGTTTTTGTTATACTCACGATTTAACTCATAATAAATATCCGTAGCCTTTTCACATTCCTGTCGAGACAAAAATTCTCCCGTAACTTTTCCGTCTATTGATGTCACCATGTGACAGATTATGTGCGGTCTGTTCATAACATCACCTCTATATCAATTATACTATATATTCATAGGAATTTCAATAACACCAAAACAATCCATAGTTTTTATCTAACATTTTTCTAGCACTTTTCTAGCGAAAACCCCAAAAATGCATCAAAAATCGGCAATACGAAAACTTCGCGAACAGCAAAGGCTTTGAAGGATTTTAACCCCTCAAAGCCCTTATTTTATGCGGTTTTTATCGCTTTTTAAGTTCCTTTAACTTCCGTTAATTTATTCTATCTAAAAAGACTCTCTAACAGCTCGAAATCAGTTCACGGGGAACCATACATCGGTTCAAATCCTCAACCGTCCACCAATGAACTAACACTTCTTAATCAATAGGCACTTTTTCTTTGTCTCTGTATTAGATAAGTATTGGTATGCATAAATGACCTTTTTATGAATACATAATAGAAAATGAGAGGGAGCAAGGTGTATTTCAACCTTGCTCCTTTTAGAATATATGTGCTGTTTAGTTCAACAAATTAGCAGTTTTTGTGCCTCTGTCCGTTGTGCCAAGTATCTCTACAATTTTACTTTGTATTTTCTTTGCTAACGAGAGTGCCTTACCTGATGTATTAAATGTATATGCCTCTGTACCGTTGGCAGTACTATTGGCAGATGCGTTACAATGTATAGAAATAAATACGTCTGCACCCCAAGTATTTGCAAGTGATATTCGTTTTGATAAAGAGGTACTTACATTTTCTCCAAGCACATCTTCGACATTTTCTCTTGAAACCATAATCTCAAAGCCAACATCTAATAATTTTTTTATAAGATGCATAACTATACCAAACGTAATGTCCTGTTCCCTGAGATTAAACCCTTCAACTCCAGCATCTCCCCCGTCACTGTGACCTGCATCCAAAAATATTTTTATTCTGTTTCCCCTCTTTCTTATGTATTTACTAAAATATATTAACATTAATTCAATAATATTCATTAAATAAAAGAAACAGAACACAAATACTAAATTAAATGACTTTTTAATTCCTTAAAATCAGTGTTTTATATATTCATTTCTTCCTTTACTTTTTTAAAGCAATCAACAATATATAAAATATCCTCTTCGCTAAGTGCTGCTGAAAGTTGAGTTCTTATTCTTGCTTTACCCTTAGGAACAACAGGATATGAAAAAGCAACTACATAAACACCCTTTTCCATCATTCGTTTTGCCATTTCAGAAGCCTTATGCTCATCATAAAGCATAACAGGAATAATCGGTGTGCCACCGTCTATAACGTCAAGTCCGATTTCTTTAATCTTTTTAGCAAAAAGTTTAGTATTATTAAAGAGTTTTTCTCTCATTGAAAGGTCTTTTTCAATTATGTCAAGGACTTTCAGAGTACCTGCTGCAACTGCAGGAGCTAATGTATTTGAAAAAAGGTATGGTCTTGAGCGTTGACGAAGAAGGTCAATAATTTCTTTTCTTCCTGATGTAAATCCACCTGATGCACCGCCAAGCGCTTTACCAAATGTTCCTGTTATAATATCTACTTGATCTTCCACACCGCAATATTCAGGAGTACCTCTTCCCGTATCACCCATAAAACCTGCAGCATGGCTGTCATCAACCATAACAAGTGCGCCATACTTTTTGGCAAGAGAACATATTCCCTTTAAGTCAGCAACAATTCCGTCCATAGAGAACACGCCATCTGTTGCAATAAGTTTTATACGGCAGTCTTTTGCTTCTTTTAATTTTTCTTCCAAATCGCTCATATTATTATTTTTATAACGAAATCTTTGCGCTTTGCAAAGTCTTATTCCGTCTATAATACTTGCATGATTAAGTTCATCACTTATAACTGCATCCTCAGGACCGAGTAAAGTTTCAAAAAGTCCTCCATTTGCATCAAAGCAAGATGAATAAAGAATTGTATCATCTGTTCCTAAGAATTTACTGATTTTTTCTTCTAAGTCTTTATGAAGTTTTTGTGTTCCGCATATAAAACGAACAGAGGATAATCCATATCCGTACTCGTCATAACTTTTCTTTGCCGCTTCAATTATTTCAGGGTTATTTGCAAGCCCAAGATAATTATTGGCACACATATTTATAACTTCTCTGTTATCATCAAGATGTACCTTTGCACCTTGTGGTGATGTTATAACTTTTTCGTTTTTGGTAAGACCTTCTTTTTCAATTTGCTCGCATACTTCTTTAAAATATTTTAATGATTCTTTCACGTTAATTCTCCTATCTTAAATTTGTCCAATCAAGAATAACTTTTCCGCATTTTCCGCTATTCATTGCTTCAAAACCTTTTTCATATTCAGTTATATCCATTCGGTGAGTAATTATATTTGATATATCAAGACCACCTTGTAACATTGCAGACATTTTATACCAGGTTTCATGCATCTGCCTTCCATAGATACCTTTTATAACAAGTCCGTTAAAAATTACTTTAGACCAGTCTATTTTACTGTCACTCTTTAGTAGCCCTAACAGTGCGATTTTACCTCCATGTATCATATGGTCAATCATGGTATTTAGTGCAATTTCACTTCCAGACATTTCGAGTCCTACATCAAAACCCTCTTTTATAGATAATTTTTTCATTACATCTGATAGTTTTTCTTTAGTTGTATTTACTGTATACTGAATACCGAGTTTTTTTGCTAAAACAAGTCTTTCATCATTAATATCGGTAATAACTACACGTCTTGCGCCAACGTGTTTGCAAACTGCTGCTGCCATTATTCCAATAGGTCCAGCCCCTGTTATAAGAACATCTTCGCCCGTGAGTTCAAAAGAAAGTGCAGTATGTACGGCATTTCCAAACGGATCAAATATTGCATACATTTCTTCAGGAATATCTTTTTCACATTTTCTTACATTTTCTTTAGGAATAACAAGATACTCAGCAAATGCTCCGTCACGGTTTACACCAACTCCGATAGTATCTTTGCAAAGGTGACCGTTCCCTGCAAGGCAGTTACGGCATTTTCCGCATACGATATGCCCTTCTCCCGAAACTATTTCTCCGATTTTCAAATTAGTCACATTAGAGCCGATTTCAACTATTTCCCCAACATATTCGTGACCGATAATACGTGGTGTTTCAATAGTTTTCTGCGACCATTCATCCCAGTTATAAATATGAAGGTCTGTTCCGCATATCGCAGTTTTATGTATTTTAATTTTTACATCATTTGCAGAAATTGTCGGCTCAGGAACTTCCTCAAACCACAATCCCTTTTCAGGATATTTTTTTACTAACGCTTTCATTTTATTCCTCCTAAAATTTTTTCCATATATTCAATAAATTCTTTTGTAATCGCAGATACTTTTCTTTCTTCATTAAGAAGATATCCTATTATATAATATCCTTTACTTTCAAAAGGAATGCTTACTATATCTCCTTTATTAAGTGCAGACGGCATAATTCCTGTACCTATAGTATAGGAATCTGTAAGCATAAGTATATTCATCAAAGTTGCTCTGTCACTTATTTCAATATGTTTATCAACATAAGAAACGTCAACAAGTTCTTCAGTAAAAAATGAACTCTCATGTTCCCCTTGTTCGTAAGATACATAAGGATAAGATTTAAGTTCCTGTGTAGAAATTTTCATCAAGTTGGAAAGTGGATGATTTTTTCTGAAAAATACGTGTGGTTTTACTTCTATAACAGGTGTAAAAAGTAGATTCTTTTTACTTAAATACCTTTTCATTACATCGAAATCTGCATCTTTTACTGCAATTATTCCTATATCACTTCTGGCTCTTTCAACATCACGAATAACATTATAAGTTTCAATTTCTCTTATTGAAAAACGATAATCTTCGTCTTTTATAGTTTTTAAGAAATTTCCGAAAATATCTGCAATAAAGTCATAATGTTGCGTTGCTATATATAACTTTCTTGATATATTTTTCTTATATCTTTCCGTGATGTAATCACTGTTTTCGCATATTTGCGTTGCATATTTTAAAAATTCAGCACCTTCATCGGTAAGATACACACCCGCTCCGGAACGTTCAAATATTTTTATATTAAGTTCCTGCTCCAGACTTTTTACACTGATAGACAAAGAAGACTGAGCAATAAAAAGTTGCTTTGCCGCCTCTGAAAACGAACCTGTTTTAGCAACTGCAAGTACATATTTGCATTGTTGTATTGTCATATTTATCAATCCTTTATAATACGATAATTTTATTATACACTTTTTTTTATATTTATCAAATATATAATTTCTATCATTTTCGTTAGCATAAATCAATGTTTAGTTGTTTTAAAACACAATAAAAAAACAATGTTTAAAAAGTCAAACTATTTAAACATTGTTTTTTATAATGGAAAATTTATTTACATTTTTTATTTATACTGCAATCAGTCATTAAATCCTACACGCTTATTATATGTTGTATGAAGAAGTTCATGGGCTTTATGTGAATTAGGTTCACCCAAGAAATTATCATATAATTCCTTAACCTGAGGATTTTTATGAGATTGACGAAGAGTAAGCCTTTCATCTTCCGAGTAAAGTGCTTTCGCTCTTTTTTCTTTATATGTATCCAAAATATCATCATCTTCATTTGGCATAAAGCAGGAACGAACAATCGGCTGACCTCCGCCTGCGATACATCCTCCGGGACATCCCATAATTTCAATGAAATGATATTTTGACTTACCTTCACGGATTTCATCTAAAAGAACTTTAGCGTTCTTCATACCGTGAGCAATAGCGACATTAACAGTCATACCGTTTATATCAATTGACGCTTCACGTATGCCTTCAAAGCCTCTTACTGCTTCAAAAGTAATTTGTTCGTGCTCTTTACCTGTCAGTACAAAATAAACTGTACGTAAAGCCGCTTCCATAACACCACCGGTTACACCGAAAATTACGCCTGCGCCTGTATATTCGCCCAATAAATCCTGATCAAAATCTTCATCAGGCAAACGGTTAAAGATAATACCTGCACGCTTAATCATTTTTGCAAGTTCACGTGTAGTTAAAACTGCATCAACGTCTTTGATACCGTTTTTCTGCATCTGGTCACGTTCTTTTTCATCTTTCTTTGCTGTACAAGGCATTATTGATACAACAAATATATCTTTAGGATCAATGCCTTTCTTTTCGGCATAGTATGTTTTAATTACTGCGCCTTGCATCTGATGAGGAGATTTACAACTTGAAAGATGTGAAAGTAAATCTCCGTAATTATATTCTGCATAGTTTATCCACCCCGGTGAACAGGAAGTAATCATTGGAAGAACTCCGCCATTTTTAATTCTTGATAGCAGTTCTGTTCCCTCTTCCATAATTGTAAGGTCGGCAGCAAAGTTCGTATCATAAACTTTATCAAACCCTAGACGTTTTAGAGCAGCAACCATTTTCCCTGTTACCGCTGTGCCCACAGGAAGTCCGAATTCTTCGCCCAGAGCGGCACGGACAGCAGGAGCAGTCTGGACAACAACATGTTTACCTTTTGCCATTGCTTCATCAACTTTAGCAATTTCAGATTTTTCCATTAGTGCACCTGTAGGACATACACTTACACACTGTCCACAGTTAATACATGGAGAATTAACAAATGAACGGTTTTCAGCAGGTGCAACTATTGTTTTAAATCCACGATTTTCAAAACCTAAAATACCCATACCATGTGCAGCCTGACATCTTGCCACACATCTTCCGCAAAGAATACATTTAGATGTATCACGAATAATAGACGGGCTTAATTCATCAACTGTTACAGGAGTTTTAGAACCCTGATACATTCCCTCACGAGCGCCTGTTAATGATGCAACATGTAAAAGTTCACATTTTCCGTTTTTATCGCACTGTTGACAATTCTGATTATGGTTTGATAATAATAGTTCAACTGATGCACGCCTTGCTTCACTTGCTTTTGGAGTTGAAATTCTAATTTCCATTCCTTCGTTTACAGGATAAACACAAGAAGCAACAAGACCTCTGGCCCCTGCAACTTCAACCAAGCAAACACGGCAAGAACCATTTGAACATTCTCCGTGATTAAACGCACATAAAGAAGGAATTTCATAACCACATTTTTTCGCGGCTTCTAAAATGGTAAGTCCTTCATCAACCTGGTAAGATACACCTTCGATTTTTATATTTACTGTACTCATTTTAACTTCCTCCCTTCTTACTTCTGCACAATCGCTTTAAACTTACAAGTTGCCATACAAGCGCCACATTTAACACATTTTGCCGGATCAATCTGGAACGAATTAAGTTTCTTATCAGGTGCCTTATAATCAGTTCTTTCAATACAGCCGACAGGACATGCTTTCGCACATAATCCACAACCAAAACACTGATCTTGAATAATTGTATAACTTATAAGTTTTTTACATACTTTAGCAGGACATTTCTTATCGACAATGTGAGCAAGATATTCATCTTTAAAATGAGTCAATGTAGAAATTATAGGGTTAGCAGCAGTTTGACCAAGCGCACATAATGAGTTGGCTTTAACATGTTTTCCAAGTTCTTCTAACTCTTCTAAATCCTTCATTGTTCCATTACCTTCAGTAATACGGGTAAGAATTTCAAGCATTCTCTTTGTACCAATTCTGCAAGGAGAACATTTACCACAAGATTCGTCACAAATAAATTCCATATAGAATTTAGCAACGTCAACCATACAGTTATCTTCATCCATTACAATAGCACCGCCTGAGCCCATCATAGAGCCTTTAGCAACAAGATTATCAAAATCAATAGGTTCGTCAAGACTTTCCTTAGTTAAGCAACCACCTGACGGACCACCTGTCTGAATGGCTTTAAATTCTTTATTATCAGGAATACCTCCACCGATATCATAAATTAATTCACGAAGTGTTGTACCCATTGGAATTTCAACAAGTCCAACATTATTTACTTTACCGCCAAGAGCAAAAACCTTTGTTCCTTTAGAGCCTTCTGTACCACATTCGGCAAATGATTTTGCGCCTTCTCTTAATATGTAAGGAATACAAGCAAGTGTTTCAACATTGTTTACAACAGTTGGCTTGCCCCAAAGGCCTTTTACAGCAGGGAACGGAGGACGAGGACGAGGCATACCACGTTTACCTTCAATAGAATTTAAAAGTGCTGTTTCTTCTCCACATACAAACGCTCCCGCTCCAAGTCTTATATGTGCCTGGAAACTAAAGCCTGTACCCAAGATGTTTTCGCCTAAAATTCCTATTTCGTTCATCTGTTCGATTGCTTTTTTAAGACGTTTAATAGCAATAGGATATTCAGCTCTTACATAGAAATATCCTTCGGTTGCACCGATTGCATATCCTGCAATCATCATACCTTCAATAACGGCAAATGGATTTCCTTCAAGTATTGAACGGTCCATAAATGCACCAGGGTCCCCTTCATCGCCGTTACATACGACATATTTCTGATCTGCTTTGTTAGCATAAGCAAATGACCATTTACGTCCTGTTGGGAATCCTGCGCCACCACGCCCTCTTAAACCTGCCGCAAGAACTTCATCAATAACTTCTTTAGGGTCCATAGACAAAGCACGTTTTAAACCTGAGAAAGCGCCTTCTCCCATTGCTTCGTTTATATCTTCAGGATTAATAACACCACATCCATGAAGAGCAATTCTTCTTTGCTTTTTATAAAAGTTTATATCTTCTTGTTTTGCAACTTTTTCATTTGTAAGTGGTTCAACATATAATAATCTTTCAACAATCTGACCGCCTATGATATCTTTTTCAAATATTTCTTCGACATCTGAAACTTTAACAAGACGATACAAAGTATCTTCAGGGAATATTTTTACAAAAGGACCTTGAGAGCAAAAACCAAAACAACCAACAATATTAACAGAAACCTGGTCCTGCATATTCTTTTTAATAATGAGCTCTTCAAATTTTTCTTTTATACTTTGAGAATCAGAAGACAAGCATCCTGTTCCTCCGCAAAGAAGAATAGCACGTTTGCCGTTTGAACCATCAATTTTACCAGAAAGTGCTTCAGTACAACTACATATTTTAGCATCTAATTCTGCAAATGTTTTCATTACTCAACACCTCCTGTACGATAATTTTCAATTATTGACGCAACCTGATCAACTGATAATTTAGGGTAAACTTTTCCGTTGATGCTAACAGCGGGTGCAATACCACACGCACCTATACATCTTAACGCATCAATTGTGAACATTCCGTCCTCTGTAGTTTCGCCCGGATTAATCCCCAAAATTTCACAAAACTTGTCCATAACAAGTTGAGCGCCTTTTACATAACAAGCAGTTCCCATACAACAGCCAATTACGTATTTCCCCTTTGGTTTTAGTGAGAAAAAGGAATAAAATGTTACTACTCCATAGATTTCAGCAACTGAAATTCCAGTTTTCTCGGATACAATTTGTTGAGCGTCAAGCGGAATATAACCATATTCATTCTGAATGTCGCTCAAAATCATCATAAGCGGAGTTTTTTCATTTATGTATCTGTCACAGATTTCACAAATTTTTTTAACCCCTGTATCACTTATATGAGACATAAGTTTTTCCTCCCTGTTTCCTTTTTTATATAGTAAAATTATAACATAATAAAAATTAAATAGCAAGGAAATTTGTTAATATTGAATAAATTTAATGATAAAAAAGAATCCTGCTTTAAAAACAGGATTCTTTTTTAATATTTATTATAAATTATAATACTTTTCAAATTCAGCCGGATGTGGAATCTGAGATATTTCTCTTATTTCGGCTCTTTTTGCCTTAATAAAGTTTTCAAGAAGTTTTTCAGGGAATACTCCACCCTTTGTTAAGTATTCGTGATCTTTTTCAAGAGCATCAAGTGCTTCATCAAGAGAGGTTGGTAAAGACTGAAGTTTTGCTTTTTCTTCATCGCTTAAGTGATATAAATTCATATCATAAGGTCCCCAGCCATTTTCATGAGGATCAATTTTATTTACAATACCGTCAAGACCCGCCATCAAAATTGCTGCATAGCAGAAATAAGGATTACAAGTAGCATCAGGATTACGGAGTTCAAATCTTCTCAATTCTGGTTTTTTTGCATAAGCCGGTATTCTTATTACAGCGCTTCTGTTTGATGTCGCATAACCAACAGTTACAGGTGCTTCAAAGCCCGGCACTAACCTTTTGAATGAATTTGTGCTTGGATTGGTTATCGCACATAAAGATGCTATATGTTTTAAAAGACCGCCCATAAAATAGTGCGCTTCTTTACTTAAATTAGAATATCCATTATCGTCAGAGAAAACAGGGTTTCCGTCTTTTAATAAAAGCATATGAACATGCATGCCATTTCCTGCTTCTCCCATTACAGGTTTAGGCATAAATGTAGCAGAAAGACCGTATTTTCTTGCTACGTTATGAATGATATATTTAATCATCATTGTTGCATCTGCCATTTTTGACATTTCACCAAGTTCAGGTTCAATTTCAAATTGACCTGCGGCGCCTACTTCAGGATGATGATAATTAAGTTTAATTCCAGCTTCTTCCATAAGCAAACACATTTCACTTCTTGCTTCATAAGAAATATCAAAAGGTTTTGCAACATGGTAATTCTTCTGTTTGGCAACAACATTACCTGTACCTTCGCATACGCTGTTCCAGTGTGCCTGAGGAGCATCAACCGAAAGACCTATCGATTGAGGATTAACTTCCCAAGAAACATTATCAAAAAGGTAAAATTCAAATTCAGGAAGAATTTTCATTGTGTCAGCAATCCCTAAATCTCTCATATACTGTTCTGCGGCAAGAACAATGTTTCTCGGATACTGTGCTAACGGTTTATTTGCCGGGTTATCTATTATCATAGCATTCCCTGTCATAGATAAAGTTGGTATATCGCAAAACGGGTCAATAATTGCAGTATCAGGATCAGGAATAAATACCATATCACTCTTTTCTACAACTGCATATCCGTAGTTTGATGCATCAAAACCTATTCCGTTTTCCAAAGTTTTTTCAGAAAAATTACATGCAGGAATAGTTACATGACGGAATTGACCGTTAATATCAACCATTTTAAAATCAACCATTTTAATATCATTATCTTTAATGATTTTTAAAATATCTTTTACACTGTTTGCCATAATAAATCTCCTTACTGAAAATATTTTTTTATATGGAAATTATATATTATTTATAAAGTAATGTCAATTATATATCACAAACAAAAATGACAATCTCCAATATTGAAAATTGCCATTATCCTATTTATTATAGATTGTTAGCAACAAGCCATTCTTTTGCTTTTGCAGCAGACATTCTGGTGATATTTTCTACAGGGTATTTTGAATCTTCTCCCCCATTTACATAAAGAAAATATTTTCCGTCTTTTGTGATATAAAGACTTTCTTCATAGCCGTTTGCATCTCCAAACTGACCAAAAGTATTTTTTGCAACAAGTTCTGAATTCTTAGTATCATATTCCACTTTGCATATAATTTTTTTCATATTATCAACTCCTTTTTAATATTATATCACAAAATAAAAAAATAAGCAATATAAAAACTTTATATAATATTCTTTTCTATATAAAAAACCTCCCTTTAATAAAGGAAGGTTAAAATAACATAAAAAAAGATCAGCAGCTACCTATTTTCCCGGGCGGTCTCCCACCAAGTATTTTCGGCGTTCAAAGGCTTAACTTCTGTGTTCGGAATGGGAACAGGTGTACCCCTTTGGCAATCACCACTGATCATGGTTAAAGGTGCTTTATACACCCTC
>SVKJ01000031.1 GCA_015068525.1 Oscillospiraceae bacterium
TCTTCAAGTTTTGATTACGAAAGAGGGTTTGCGAAAAACTCGCAAACCCTCTCTGTTGCTGACCAAATCGACATTATATCTCTTTGGTTCTGCTTTTTTGGAGGCGCCACCCAGATTTGAACTGGGGATCAGGGTGTTGCAGACCCATGCCTTACCACTTGGCTATAGCGCCATTTTGACAACAAAAGACGCATATTGCGTCTTTCGTTGTATTTCTGGAGCGGAAGACGAGATTCGAACTCGCGACGTTCACCTTGGCAAGGTGACGCTCTACCACTGAGCCACTCCCGCAATTGGTGCCTCCGGGCGGAATCGAACCACCGACACGGGGATTTTCAGTCCCCTGCTCTACCGACTGAGCTACAGAGGCAAACAAGCCTTTTTAGTTAAAAAAAATGACCGACTATTCAGCCATTATAAAAAAAAATTGGCGACCCGGAAGGGACTCGAACCCTCGACCTCTAGCGTGACAGGCTAGCGTTCTAACCAGCTGAACTACCGGGCCAAAAATAGATGGTGGGCGCAATAGGGATCGAACCTATGACCTCCTGCTTGTAAGGCAGATGCTCTCCCAGCTGAGCTATGCGCCCATCTAATGCCGTTTTTCAAACAACAAGAATATTATATCATATTGTTCAGCCAATGTCAACACATTTTTTTAATTTTTTTAAAAAAATTAATTGCACATTTTCAAAGGCAAGTAATATTATACATATATTTTATTCACTTGTCAATACTTTTATGATTTTTTTATCAAAAAAGTTTGGAACAAACAATTCCAAACTTTTTTGATATTAATATTCAAGCTGCTTCATTGGTGTTTTCCTGATTTTCAGTATTATTTTCTTCCTCGTCCGGTTCAGGAACAGTCTCTTCGGAAGTATTATTCTCTTCATCCGAAGGAGGCTCAACAACTTCTACTTTATGATTGTTAGGGTCACATTGTTTCTGAGGAGCAGAACTATACGGCATTTTAGATACAGTTCCTGTTGAATTGCCCGCTTCGTCAACACAGGTAGAAACGCATATATCACCTGATACGCTGCACACTTTAACCTCAATTTCATTTGATGCGCCAGGGAATGCTTTATATTTAAGTCCACTGTGAACTTCCAACATAACTTTTTTCCATGCATTAAGTGCAGGATTATTGGTAAGATAGCCCATATCTTTCGGATTGTCAAATCCATACCATACTGCACCGACATAATACGGGGTAATACCTACAAACCATCTATCCTTATTATCATCAGTCGTTCCTGTCTTACCACCGACCTGAACATTCGGAAGATTAGCGGCAACACCTGTTCCTCCTGATTTAGTAACGGAATGAAGCAACTGGCACATAATTTGTGCAGTCTGCTTACTCATTGCATAAGTTTTTGAAATTTTCTTTTCTAAAATAATCTTACCGTTACTGTCAACCACTTTTGTGTAAGTGTGAGGTGATATATAAACTCCATTATTAACAAATGCGCAGTAAGCGGCAGTCATTTCATAAGTTGTAATACCATCGGTAAGTCCGCCCAATGCCAAAGCAGGAAGATTTTTATCCGATACCACTTTGCCGTTTCTTGTTTCCTGAGATACAAGTGTTGAAATTCCAAGTTTATTCTTTAAAAAGTTATAAGATTTATCTACACCTAATTTTTCAAGTATTTGTATCGGAACAGTGTTTGCAGATATCTGAACTGCGTATTGAACTGTCATTGGTCCTTTAAAACCCGAATAATAGTTTACAGGACTCCAGTCGCCATACTTAACTGCTTTATCCTCATAAATTGTCATCGGAGAAATAAGCCCTTCTTCAACAGCAGGAGCATAAACAGAGAGAGGTTTTATAGATGAACCCGGTTGCCTTTTTGACATTGTAGCACGGTTTAAAACAAAGTCGCCGCCTTTTTTACCTACACCACCGGCAATCCCCTTAACTTCTCCTGTATATGGATCCATAATAACCATTGAAGACTGCGCCCCTTTAGAACCAAAGTTTGCTTCGTTATTGTAAACGGCGTCCATCTTTCTTTGGATATCAGGATCTATCGTTGAATAAATTTTAATACCGCCTGTATGAATATACTGGATTGCGGCATCATATTCATATCCTTTATATTTAACAAGGTCATTTGCAACGTCAATTATTACCTGATCAACAAAATATGAATTAAAATTTGTGCCATCATTCATATTATGCTTAGAAAATACCATCTTCTCGGCTTTTGCATCTTCATATTCGTCTTCAGTTATAAATTCAAGTTCAAACATTTTTTTAAGAACAAGCTCCTGCTTTTTCTTATTGTTTTCAGGATTTAAAAATGGGTCATATCTTGTAGGATACTGAGTTATTCCGACAATTGCGGCAGATTCGGCAATAGTTAACTCGTCCACTTTTTTATCAAAGTAAACCTGTGCTGCAGCGCCGACACCGTTACACCCTTGCGAAAGGTACATTGTGTTAAGATAAAGTTCAAGTATCTGGTCTTTGGACATTTTTCTCTCAAGCCTGAAAGAATTCCATATTTCCTTAATTTTTCTTGAAACCTTCCTGTCCTTCTGACCCGTAAGATTTTTTACAAGTTGCTGTGTGATAGTACTTCCGCCATAAGCAGAATCCTTATCAATAATGTAGTGCACAACTGCACCAAAAGTTCTTTTCAAGTCAATACCGTTATGTTGATAAAATCTTTCGTCTTCTATAGCGACAGCGGCATCTTTAAGATGTTCGGGCATTTTTGTAATAGGTACCCAAAGCCTGTTTTCACTTGAATACACACTATCAAGATTTTCATAATTTCCCGTTTCGTTATTTTTATAATAAATCTGACCACTGTAGTTCATTATATATTTATCAACATCCATATCTTCCATAGATGCCGATGCAATAACCATAACAACGTATATAGCAAATAAAGCCATTAAAACTAAAAAGGCTGTAAAACAAATCTTAAGAATATTAGAAAACAGTTTATTATTACTTTTCTTTTTCTTTTTTGACGGCATTACTACACACCTCCATCTACAATTATAACATAAAAAAATAAAAAATAAAGACATATTTTAAAAGTTTGCATAATTTCGTTATCTTTTGTCAAAAATATGGTTGGTGATAAATATGTATAATATGTATTCTTACAGAAAGAAAAGACCTGTAGGTCTGATTATTACAATTATAATATGCAGTATTATTATACTCATAACGGGATTTTTAATATATATAAATCTTACCACTCCCCTTCCTTCCAAAGAAAAAGAGGTTATAGCTGAAACTGAGAGTGAAATCGTTATAAACAAGCCTCAGACAAATGATATTAAATACACTAAAAACACAGAATTTACGCTGACTGAAACATTTTTGTGCGGTCACAACATAGTAAAGAGCGAAACTATACCTCAGAATTTTATCGGGAAAACAATAGAAGAAATAAAAAACGAAAATCCCGAATATATAATAACATCTTATAATGATTTTTCAATTTCTGCAATGAAGGTATATGATAAACATTGTGATAACCATTATATTATTAAACTTCAAGGGAATAAACTGATATCATACAGTAAAAATTCTCCCGACATAACCATCAAAGAAATTAAAATAAATTTAAGGGAATATCCAAATGAAGATATAGAAATATTAAAAAACGGAATTGAAGTCGGCTCTAAAGAAGAGATGCTTGAATTCTTTGAAGATTTTGCATAATTTCATAAAACAGGGTTGCAAAAGCCAAAGACTTTTGCAACCCTGTTACATTTTATATTTTATAAACAGTTTTTCCCTCTACAATTGTCATAAGGATATTGATATCTTCATCAAATACAACAAGGTCAGCATCTTTTGAAAGAGCAATACTTCCCTTTTTGTTATCAATTTTAATAAATCTTGCAGGAACAATCGTCATCATCTTAACTGCATCACACAAAGGAACATCTGCTTCTTTATGCATAGTTCTTACCAGTCGGTCAGTAGTACATACACTTCCTGCGAATGCAGACCTGTCCATAAGTTTTGCAACTCCGCCTTCGATAATAACTTTCTGCCCGTCTTTAAGGCTTCCCAAGATACTTTCTTCTCCGTCAGGCATACCTGCACCTCTCATAGAGTCAGTTACAAGGGCAATCCTGTCTGCACCTTTTGATTTATATACTAGTTTAAGTAATTCTTTAGGCAAATGATGGCCATCTGCAATAATTTCAACATTCATACCATCAATAACATAACCACTCTCAATCACGCCAAGTTTACGATATCCGTCTTCCCTTACGATAGTTGACATTCCACTATAAAAATGAGTTATAAGGTTAAAGCCATTTTCATATGCTAAAATAACATCTTCGTATTTCGCATTGGAGTGAGCAATTGATGCTAAAATACCCTGTTCTTTTAAGAATGCACCAAACTCGGCAGATCCCGGAAGTTCGGGTGCAGCGCTCCATCTTACAATATTGCCGTGTGATTTTCTTGTGATTTCTTCATAGTCTTCTTTAACAGGACATTTTAAATATCTGGGGTCCTGAGCACCTGCCTGAAGAGGACTGAAATATGGTCCCTCCAAATGCAAACCTAAAAGTTTCGCACCATCAAACTCCATATCTTTAACTTTGTTAAACACTTCAAATGTATTTATCAGTTCTTCGTTTGTACTTGTTAAAGTAGTGGGTAAAATTGCTGTTGTGCCATGCTGTGCGTGAGTAGTTGCTGCAGTGATATAAGCATCAACCGTTCCGTCCATAAAATCACATCCACCACCGCCGTGACAGTGGATATCAATAAAACCCGGAGCAATATACTTACCTTTTACATCAGTCATTTCCCCATCAAAAGACGACACATCAATATTGCTTCCAACCTCAATTATTTTACCATCTGAGAAAACAACATATCCGTTCTCAATAATTCTTTCGGGTGTTATAAGTTTTCCGTTATAAAGACACTTTTTACTCATTATATTTACCTCTTACATTACCTCACTAATCTGAACTTCCCTGTCTTCATCAAGTGATTTTTGTATTGCATTAAGAATATATACAGGTTTTACCAAATCATCAAATGATAATGGCATTTTATTTGTTTTTAACATTTCAACAAATTTAGCAAAACCAAGTTTATAAATAAACGAAATATCAACTTCCTGAGAACAAACTTTCTTGTCGCCATATACTGTTACATAATATGAAGAGCAAAGATTGTTAAAGGCAAGTGTAACCATTTTATCTTCATAAGAAGCAATTACCATAGAATTTTTAGGAGCAATCGTTTTTGCAGTAACACTCTTTACATCATAACCGAAAACAGAAAGCATCATTTCAATCAAGTGTGAACCATAGAAGAAAATTCCGCCGTATTCACTCTCTAAATCGCCGGGGAAGTTTATGCATCCTCCTGATACATTGCCTATTCTTCCTGATTCTACTTTATCTTTCAATGTTAAAATTTCATAGTTATATTTAAGTGTTGAACCACCTGTAATAAGTGTATTATTCTTTTCAACCGCTTTTCTTAAAAGTTCAATATCTTCTATCGATTCACAAACAGGTTTATCAATCCACACAGGGTAGCCTGCTTCAATAAACGGCAAAATATGGGGAACATGAAGAGAACCTCTCCTGTAAACAACCATTACGGCATCAACTTTACCCATAAATTCTTCAGGATTATTTGCAATAAAAGGAATTTCTCCTTTTTCTGCAACTTCCTTAGTATGATTCGGATCATCATCATTACCGTAAATAGCAACTATTCTTACATCATCTCCATAAACTTTTTCAACATTACAAAGTCTTGCAAAATGCTGAGCATGAGAGTTATCTGAGCCTAAAATACCAATTTTAAACATTATGTATCAACCTTTCATTTGTTTATTATAAAATTACTTCTTTCTTTTCATCTGATGATTTATAAATTCCAAGAATAATTTCCACGCTTTTTCTTGCCTCTTCGCCTGTAATCATAGGATCTCTGCCCTCTAAAAGTGCCAGAGCCATATCTTCAACAAGATATGTATGACCATAATTAGTAGTAGAATACTGACAGTTAAGTCCACCCAAAGAGCCTGTTACCTCAGGCATTTTTATATCAGGGTTTTTAAGTTTCCAATAGTAAAATCCGGAATCACCAAAGGAAATACTTCCTTCGCTTCCGTGAACCGAGAAAATAGTATCAAGTCCAGGGTAAGCAGTTGTAGCACATTGAATAACACCAATTGCACCATTATTAAATCTTACTTTAGCAATAGCAGTATCTTCTACCTCTATATCCCATACTTTAGTTTCACATGTAGCATCAACCGAATAAATTCCGCCCATCATCCAGGCAATCATATCAACTCCGTGAACTCCCTGATTCATAAGAGCGCCGCCACCGTCATATTTCCATGTAGCACGCCAGTCGCCGCTGTCATAATATGCCTGGTCGCGATAATATTTAAGTGATGCATCTGCCATAGTTATTTTCCCAAGATAGCCCTTTTCTATTGCTTCTTTGGTTTTGATTGCGGCATCATAAGTTCTTCTTTGGAATATACAACCTAACTTAACACCATTATCTTTACAGCAATCTATAAGTTTATCCATTCTTTCCTTTGTAACTTCAAGGGGTTTTTCACAAAGTACATTTACTTTATGATTTGCAACTATAGATGCACAGTCAAGATGCATTCCGCTCGGTGTTAAAATGCAGCAAACGTCAATTTCTTCATTTTCAAGCATAGTTTCAATATCAGTATACCATTTTGAAAGTCCGTTTTCTAAAGCTGCCTTTTTGGCTTTTTCTTCCACAACATCACATACTGCTACAAGTTCAGCATGCGGAGCGTGTTTAATTGCATCTGAATGATTAACAAATATTCTTCCGCAACCTATGGCTGCAAATCTCACTTTTTTATCCATATTGAGTCCCATCCCTTTTATATCTTTCTAAAAAAAATTATACTAAAGTAAAATTTTATTGTCAAGGAAACTGCAAAAATATAATACTTTATAAATATTTTTATTTACAACTTGATAATAAATGCAATATGGATTATAATATATGAAGAGGTGATTTTACTTGAAAAAATTACTAATTGTGGACGGAAACAGTATTGCCAATCGTGCATTTTACGGGATAAGACCTTTAAGTACAAAAGAAGGGATTCCCACAAATGCTATTTTTGGTTTTTTAAATATTGTTCTTAAAGTGATAGATGACAAAAAGCCTGATTTTATCACCGTTGCTTTTGATGTATCTAAAAAAACATTCAGAAACGATATGTATGATTTATATAAAGCAAACAGGAAAGGTATGCCCGATGACCTTGCAACTCAACTTCCGATTTTAAAAGAAGTTCTTGATGTGCTTAATATTTCGCATATCGGACTCGAAGGATATGAAGCAGACGATTTAATAGGAACTGTTTCCAAAAAATGCGAAACAGAAAATATAAAATGTGAGATTTTAACAGGGGACCGTGACGATTTGCAGTTATGCTCAAAAGATACAACTGTTTTACTTGTTACAACTCAGGGTGGGAAAACACAGACAGTACCTTATAATGATGCAGGTGTGTTATACAAATACGAGGTTACCCCTAAAGAATTTATCGACTTAAAAGGTCTTATGGGGGACAGTTCGGATAATATCCCCGGTGTAAAAGGTGTTGGAGAAAAAACAGCGATTTCACTTATCAAAGAATTTAAATCTATAGAAAACTTATATAAAAACATTGACTCGGACAAAATCAAAAAATCAGTAAGAGAAAAATTAATCGAGAACAAAGAAATGGCATTTCTTTCAAAAGAACTTGCAACAATAAAATGCGATGTTCCTTTATCTTTTGATTTTAATGCTTTTAAAGTGTTGCCTCCAAAAGATGAAGCAGTTTTATTATTTGAAAAATTAGAACTTAATTCTTTTATTAAAAGACTTTCTCTTAACTCGGAAAAAGAAGATGTTACACCTGAAATAAAAATTTCAAACAATATTTCAGACTTTGACTTTGCTACACATATTTTTTATCTTATTGAAAACGAAAAAATATATATATACTGCGAAAAAGGTATTATAGAGTTAAATATTAAAGACTCCAAAGAAAAACTTAAAGAAATCTTTGAAAACAAAGAAATTTCAAAGGTTACTTATGGTGCAAAGGAACATATAATTTATTTTAACACATTAGGTATAAACTTAAGCGGTAAGATTTTTGATATAAAAATTGCAAAATATGTTCTGGATCCATCATTTGGAGAGTTCAGATTACCCTCAATTATATATTCATCAATTGGAAAATCCTGTGATACTTTGCACGAGTGTGCTTTTGTGCTCCCCGATGTTTTTGAGAAATTAAGCATTGAACTTGAGAGCACTAATTTATCCAAACTTTACTATGACATTGAACTTCCTGTTATGAAAATACTTGCAAGTATGCAACTTCACGGAATAAAAATTGATGTTCCTTCTCTTAATGAACTAAGTATGAAATTTGAAGATGAACTATCCATTTTAACAAGTGAAATTTATAAACTGGCAGGAGAAGAATTCAATATAAATTCAACCAAGCAATTAAGCGTTATTCTCTTTGAAAAATTAGGGCTTAAACCCTCCAAAAAAACGAAAACAGGTTATAGTACCGATAACTCAGTTTTAGAAGGATTAAAAGGAGAACACGAAATTATCGACCTTCTTATCAACTACAGAACTTACACAAAGTTAAAATCAACTTATATTGACAGTTTGCTTTCCTTATGTGATGAAAATAATATTCTCCATTCTAAATTTCATCAGACAGTTACACAAACAGGAAGGCTCTCTTCAAGCGAACCTAACCTTCAGAACATTCCTGTAAAAATTGAACTTGGCAGACAAATAAGAAAACTTTTCACACCTGTAAATAGTGATAATGTGTTCGTTTCTGCAGATTATTCTCAGGTAGAACTTCGGGTACTTGCTCAGATATGCGGAGATGAAAATCTTATAAACGCATTTAAAAATAATGAGGACATTCATACTCAGGCGGCATCAAAAATATATCAGGTTGATATAAAGGACGTTACCCCCAAAATGCGTTCGGACGCAAAGATGGTTAATTTTGGTCTGTTATACGGAAAGACTGAATTTACACTTGCCAAAGATTTAGGAATTTCAAGAAAAGAAGCAAAGGACATTATTGATACTTATTTTACAAAATATCCTAAAATCAAAAAATATATGTTTGATATAGTTGAGTTTGCAAAAGAAAACGGATATGTTAAAACACTTCTTGGAAGAATTCGTTATATAAAAGAATTATCCGACAGAAACTATATGACACGTCTTGCAGGTGAAAGAATGGCACTTAATACCCCTATTCAGGGTACTGCTGCAGACATAATGAAAATTGCAATGATTAAAACTCAAAAGGCTCTTCAGGAAAATAAACTAAATGCCAAAATAGTACTGCAAATCCATGACGAACTTGTTATTGAAACAAGCAAGGAAGACCTTAAAAAAGTTAAAGAAATACTGATAAGTTCAATGGAAAATGCTGTTAAAATAAACGTACCTTTAACAGTTTCCTGTGCTTCGGGAGAAAATTTATACGAACTTAAATAAGAGGTGCTTTTATGAAACCATACATTTTTTTTAAAACATCGGCAAAAATAAATCTTGGAAGAAATTTTCTAAAATGTATTATTGCATTTTTATTTGTTTCGCTTTTGCCAAGCCTTATTTTACTTTTACCAAGCAGTCTAAATCTATCAAAAATTCATACGCTCATACTTCTTATTTTATCTACATTTATTCTTATTCCCTGCTTCAAAATAGGGGCAATAGGTTTTATGATAGATTCAATGGAAAAAAAGGAAACATCTTTGGGAAATATGTTTGACGGGTTTTTATATATATTTAAACTTATCCCTTTAATACTTTCAAAGATTATTTCATATATCCCTCTGATGCTTGTTATATTTTTAGCATATAAACTTATAAGCAAAGAAGCAATGGATATACTAAGGGAATATGCACTTGACCCTGCAAAGAATATTGATATACTTGTAAAAATACCGCAAAGCGACTTTTATACAATGTTTTTTACTGAACTTGGTGTAGTTGTTTCAATTATTTTATCAATCATAATAAATGCTTATGTGTCGCTTACAAATTACATACTATACAGCGAAAAACTTTCAGGAATCAAGGCAGTTATAAAAAGTATTAAATTGATGAAAGGGCATATACTATATTATATCGGTTTTAACTTAAGTTTCTTTATCTGGTATATTGTTTCAGCCTTTACGCAAGGTTTTTCGGATACAATATTTATTCCCTACAAGGAAGCATCATTTATAATGTTCTATAAATTTTTAAACGGCGAATTTCCCGATAAAACTATCGCACAGACGGATTATGATATTAAGGAGGAAGAATAATGAAAAAGAAATTTTTTACAACTACTTTAATTGCAGGTACTGCTGCGGCCTTAGGTGCTTTTGCCTACAAAATGGCAAAAGATAATATGAAATTTTCCTGTGACAGATGGGATATTGATATTAAAAAAAGATATAGAATGGCAGACAGTTTAATAAGAAGTGAGGCACTTTTTGGTAAAGACAAAAAAGAAGTACTTTCAATTCTTGGAATAAACGGGCTTAAAAGTAATGCAGGTGATACTATGGAATATTACTTAAATGAAGACACTGAAAATCCAAAACTTCTTATAATTGAATTTGACGAAGATGAAAAGGTAAAGAATGTAACAGCATGTGTGTAAAACAATTGCCGAAAAGGGAGATAATTCCCTTTTCGGCAATTTTTAATAATCTATTTTATCAATAAAAACATTTAAATTTTGTCCTTTAAGTTTTTCAAAAACAATATTTTCTATTTCTTTATCAGGAAATGGGTTTTCGTAAATCCATTCGTAATACGTATTTTTACCGCACTTATTTGCTACTGTCATACATGACGTTTCATAAAGTTCAGGTGTAAAATCTTCTATGTCAATATTGATGTTTGATATATTTTTTCCATAAATGACTTTTTCTTTATAGGAAGTTCCATCTTTATATTTTATAACATAATCCCCGATGTGATATTCTTCTTCGTCTATAAAGTCGCCATCGACAAAAGAACGATAAGGAATGTAAAAGTCAGTTGTATGGTTAACAATAATATATTTCTTGTCGGAAGAAATTTTAAGTATATTGCTTATATAGTAATTGTTAAGTTCTTTAAGTATTTTTTTGATTATGCTTTCTTTATCTTCGCAATCATAATTTTCATTCCAACATATATATGAATTAAATATAAGGGCTTGAATAATGCCGTTTCTTAACATATTAACAAAATCTCCTCTGCCCCAGTTGGAAGCAAAAATTCCTTTTATGTTTTTTTTGCTTTGAATTTTCCTCTCGTTATAATTGTAACCTCTGAAATTAAGAAGCCATACGTCTCTGTCAGAAAAAATGCTGTCAAAATCAAATAACCAATACCAATTCATTACAGTTATATCACGTGGGAGATTTTTATATGATTTATAAAGTTCAGGAACATATCTCAGATCGTCTTTTTCATATCCTTGAAGTCCTCCGCAAAGTTTCCCTTTATCATCAATATATGGTGTTCCGTCCTCTTTAGTTAACGGACAGAATTTGTCGCCATACATTAATGTCTTTGTTCCTTTTTTTCGGATATAATTATTAAGTATTTTTATATCATCAATAAAAATATCCTCAGGATTTTTATTTTTACATTTTTCACAAACTCCAATCGTAACAACTTCATCATGTCCTATTGAAATGTATTTCGGATTACCAAAAACATCTGCAATCTCATCTATTATATCATATACAATCTCATACGTTTTGGGGTTTGAAGGACAATATGTATCAGGGTCAGCGTCTTCTACACGTTCATTTAGTTCAGGATATGCTCTTACTATGTAATCAGAATGGGAAAGTGAAGGAATTTCGGGAATAACTTCAATTCCGCGTTCGCTACAATATTTTACTAAATCTTTTATTTCCTCCTGAGTAAGATATGAGCCTCCTCCATTCTCGGGATGAATTGCGTTTTTTGACCATGGATATGTATAATGCTGAATTTTATCTGCTATACCTGAGTTTTTAAGAAGTATATTGCAATATTTTTCCCATTCCTCGTTTATTTTTGGATGTCTTTTATATTCCATTGCCCCGCCAACTTCCAAAATAATTGCGTTATACTTATAACCTACTAAAATGTCATCAACCATTTTTTTGAAATCGTTTATAAATTTCCTGCCCGGAATGAAAAAATGCAGCCCCCTTTTTTCCACATCAGGTTTATCAAATATAAAAGATTCTACTAAATTATCATCCCTGATAAGATGTTTTAAAGTAGTCAAAGCATATATAATCCCGCTTTGAGTTTCTGCGTAAATATTAGTATTTTCTCCTATTTCAATACAGTATGCTTGGGAATTTTCTATATACTCTTTTCCTGAAATATCTTTTATTTTACATTTAACATTATCAGGAATACCTGTATTTATATTTATAAATTTACATTTTTCCCCTTTTTTGCTTTTACTGCATACATCCTTTACATATTCACATATAAATGGATTATCAACCTT
>SVKJ01000032.1 GCA_015068525.1 Oscillospiraceae bacterium
TATATGTTATTATAACGCAAAAGAATATTTGGGATTGTAATTTAAATTGCTTTTTACAAAAAAGATACTGTTTATTTAATCGGTATCTTTTTTTATTGTGCATTAACACAACAAGGTTATCCGAAATTATTAAGCCTTTGTCTTTTAGAATTTCGTGATGTTCTTATAAATGTGTCCTGGGCTGTGTCCTGGTGCCAAAAATAGTATAAATATATGAAAATATAAAAAACCTTTAAAGCCTTGATGCTCTGAAGGTTTTATAATGGTACACCATCAGTTTGAACGTGATGAAACAATCCCAAAGAATTGTTTCATAGTTTAAAGTCCCTGCGAGATGGGGATGGAACGAAGAGAACATCGCCATCCGTCGAAGTGAAACGGAGAATGTGTGTATTAAAAAAGCACTTGATTTCACAAGTGCTTTTTTGGTACACCATCAGGGACTCGAACCCTGGACACCCTGATTAAGAGTCTTTAAATAGGTTTTTGGGCAAGTGCCTGAAATGACAGCGTTTGACACGATAAAGCCAGTAATGATGCGGGTTTGGAGTGTTCAGTAATAAACAGTAATAAACCATAAAAAGTCAGTCAAAATGTTAGTCATTTAGTCAAAATGTTAGTCAAAAAATTAGTCAAGAATTGTATGTGATATTCCATTAAAATCAATATTTTTTTTAAAGTAATAGACATCAAAAATGATGTCTATTTTTATGTTATTTTATATTAAGGAGGGGATATTATGAGTAAATTTACTTGTAATAAATTTGATTTTTACTATGGTAAAGAAGCTGAACAGTTTAATTTTTACAGGATCCCTAAATTGCTTTTTACTGATGACCGATTTAAAAGTGTTTCGACAGAAGCTAAGGTTCTTTACGGATTATTGCTTGATAGAATGTCTTTATCTATTAAAAATGGTTGGGTGGATGAAGAAAATAGAGTATATATTTTTTTTAAGCTTGAAGAAGCTATGGAATTTTTATCAATAGGTAAAGATAAAGGGGTGAAATTATTTGCTGAACTTGATGACAAAAAAGGTTGTGGTTTGATAAAAAGAAGAACTCAAGGGATGGGGAAACCAATAATAATTTATGTAATGAATTTTAATTCAAATGTAGTTTCTAATGAAGACATTTCGCAAGGAAATAGTGACATGTTTCAGGTTCCCGAAGAATCGAAATCCGGACTTTCAGATATAACCGAAGTCTTGACTTCTGAAAAACCGAAGTCTAGGGTTCTGAAAAACCGAAGTCATGTCTTCGGAAAATCAGAAGTAAATGAAACTAATATAAGTGATAATAATATTAGCGATAATAATCTTATCAAATCTAATCAAGATGGAGAATGCTCTACGAAACTTGATGTGAAGAATGAGATTATAATGCGTGAGAAATGTAAAAAAGATATTGCTAAAAATATTGAATATGCTCTTGTATGTGAGAATTACAGTCAAGAAAAAGCAGATTCTATTTTGGATATAATACTTGATGCAGTTTGTAGTAAAAAAGATTACCTGATGATTGCTGGAGGAGAAATCCCGCAGATAGTTGTCAAAAATAGATTTTTGAAATTGGATTATAGGCATATTGAATATGTTCTTGATTGTCTTGAAAATAATACCAGTAAAATACATAACATACAAAGTTATATTCTGACAGCATTGTATAATTCACCAAAGACAATGGAACATTATTACACTACATTAGTTAGACACGATCTATGTGTTGATAAATGAGAGGAGTATTTAAGATGAATGAAAATAAGAATAAACTATCCCGAGAAGAATATTTGTATCACAATACTGAGATTTTGTTGAAAAAAAACAGAGAAGTGGTATGGAGTATAGAAACTTCTGCCATTCAAGCCCGAACGAGTTTAGAACTCGAAATGGATTGTAATCTTGAAGAATTTTTAGAAATGTCTTCGGCAGTCGGCATAGATTTGGAAGGAACTCAGATTCGCGAGCAGATAAGAACCGTTGAAAGAAATAAAAAAATGCTGAAAATAATAGAAGTAGCAGTTAATCTTCTTAAGGAAAATCCTCAACTGGGTGAGGAATACTATTGGGTATTATTCTATACATATTTATCTAAGAAAAAACCGCGTTCAGTAGATTATGTAATTGATAATATGTATGAGCAAACCGGTATTTATATATCTCAAAAAACATATTACAAATACAGAAAAGCCGCTATAAATAAATTAAGTACAATATTATGGGGATTCACTTCAAAAGACACTCTTGATATAATAAATAGATTCGTATAAAAATATAGGTTTTGATACCTTAAAATATTTATGCTTATTTATATATGAGAAATAGTATCATTTAATTATATACTTATTCAATACTCTAGAATGTGTTTTAAAACATATTGCATTTTTTATATAAATAGGATATAATATTTGTAAGAAAGGAAGGTGCATATAATGTGTAGTAAGAGTCAATTAGATATGATTATAGAAAAAATTGTTGATTTTTCTAAAAAAGTATTTGGCGAAAAATTTCAAAGTGTAATTTTATATGGTTCTTATGCACGTGGCGATTATGATGAAGAATCTGATATAGATATCATGATAATGGTTGATATGAGCCGGGAAGAATTAAGAAAATACAGGGCAATGTATAGCGAATTGTTTTCTGATATAAATCTAGAAAATGGTGTTTTTTTAACTTCAAAATTACAAAGTAAAGAGTATTTTGAAAAATGGCAATATGCAATGCCTTTTTATCAGAATATATTAAGGGAGGGAATTAAGTATGCCTGAACAAAGTAAAATTGACCTTTCCTTATATAGAATAGAAAGAGCCGATGAATGTATCAGATCAGCATGTGTTTTAATGGATGCTGAAGAATATGCTGCGGTACTTAATAGAACCTATTATGCGATATTTCATGCAGTTCGTGCTGTGTTTGCATTAGATTGCATTGACAGAAAAAAACATTCAGGCGTTATTTCCTGTTTTCAGCAAAATTATGTTAAAACCGGATTGTTTGATAAAGAATATTCAAATATTGTGCAGGATGCTTTTGAAATACGCCAGGAATCAGATTATGAAGATTTTTATGTGATTTTAAAAGAGGATGTAACTTTGCAATTAGAGAATGCTAAAAAATTTGTGTCACAAGTAAAGCAATATGTCGAAAAACTTATTAATAGATGATAAACATACAAAAAACTCTTAGGAAATTTCCTAAGAGTTTTCTAATTTGTGTTAACGATTACCATGGGCTATGCCCATGGTTCAAAAAAAGCTTTTAGCTAGCACAAAATAAACAATACTGCTACGGACCTGAATATTTAAAACTAGAAGGGGAAAATGAACAATAAGATATGTCCTGTACGAACAATGAAATTTTCTAGAGTTTTACGAAATGTTATCGGACATGAAAATATCGTTAGATATTCTTTCAGGATTATCGTATAAAATATATGCGCCTCGTAAGCTTGATGCTTTTGGGGCGCATGTTATATTAAATATAAATAATTTTAATTTGAAGCATTTATTAAAATTAACAGTATTGTTAAATCTACATATTGTTGCAATTTCAAGTATCGTCATTTTCTTTTGTGTGTTGTTTAAGTAATTTAATGATGTGTCTATACGCCTTTGTATCTTCAATCTTTTTAATGTGCTTTTACGACTTTGTTTTTTCTTCTTTTCTTTTTGGTTATAATACTGTATAAGTATTCCTATAAGCTCAAGAAATTTTCTCTTTATAATATATTCATTGTTAGTTTCGGATACATCTTCAAATTTCTGCTTCATAGAAAGCATAGCTTTTTATCTTTTTTTGAAAATCTTGATTTATTTGAAATTCATGAAATAAAATCAGGTATATTTAAGATTTTATAAATACTTTAGCATATAAAAGATGTTGCTTACTTTAATTAAAATATTATAAATATGAATTTATCAAAATTATAACAAAGTAAAAAAAATCGAAAATAAAGTAAAAATAAAACGAGTAAAAAATTTTTTTATGTGTTATTATAGAAGAAAATATAATCTTAAAAACGGAGGGTTTTATAATGCACTTTACTGAAATTGCTATGGCTACACCTTTTGAAGGTGCACCTAAAATAAACATTGCCGATATTTATGGTGCGTCTCCAAATAAACCTATTATTTTAAGAATACCTGTTACTGGCAAAAGACCAATTGAGTATGGTGCAGAAAATTTGCCTGAAGGACTTACTTTAAAAGATGGTATAATTACAGGTAAAATAGAAAAAGAAGGGAACTATGAGGTTGTACTTTTGGCAAAAAATGAACTTGGATTTACCCAAAAGACTCTTACATTAGAAATCAAAGAAAACACAGTTCTTTTAACACCTCTTCTTGGCTTTTCAAGTTGGAATGCCTTTGGTTCAGATGTATCTCAAGAAAAAATAGAAAATATAACAAAGAAAATGATAGAATCGGGAATATGTGAATATGGTTATAGCTATATAAATACTGATTCAGGATGGCAAAAGGAATACGGTGGAGAATATGATGCTGTTATTGCCAATGAAAAATTCCCTGATATGAAAAAAATGTGTGATACTATTCATTCTTATGGTCTAAAATGTGGTATATATTCTACTCCTATGCTTACTGCCTGGGGAAGCCCTAAAGAGTATGAATATGTTCCTGGCTGCACACAGGGTGAGCCTGAAGAGATATTCTCGTTAACTAACACCGGAATTGGTAAAATAAGAAAAGAAAAAAATAATGTTATGCAATGGACGGATTGGGGATTTGATTATCTAAAATATGATTGGAAGCCTTGTGATCCATATAATGCAGAGCTTATGAGAAAAGAACTTATAAAATCAGAAAGAGATTTTGGCTTTTGCGTGACAGTTAATGCACTTTTTGATTATGTTAACTACTGGAGCAAATATACTAATAGTTATCGCAATAATGTCGATTCACGTGGCAAGTGGACTAATTTTATGAAAATTTATTCATCGTATGAACCATATACTTGTTCTATGAAAAAAGGTCACTTCTTTGATCTTGATATGCTTGATGTTGGTACTTGCGATTTGTTTAAAAATGGACTTAGAGATGGGCATACATTTACTGAGGATGAACAAATATTAGTATATTCCTTCCGTGCATTTATGGGCTCTCCAATTCAGATAAGCAGTACTCTTGAAAAACTTGATGATTTTGAACTTTCTCTTTATTGTAACGAAGAAATTATAGCTATCAATCAGGATTCTGCATTTTCATCGGCTAAACCATATATTAAACTTGAAGGTGATAATAGACGAGTTCATGTTTATAAGAGAAAGTTATCAGATGGTGGCTATGCTATAGGGATTTTCAATGTTGGTGAAACAAGAGAAATACCGGAAATCTACCTTGACGATGTTTCAAAAATTCGTGATGTATGGGCGAAAAAAGACATAGCGAATAATGATATAATAAGAGTTGCTCTTGAGCCACATACAGTAAGAATATTTAAAATTAACGAAATATAACTTACAATAAAATAAGTGTAATTTATACAAAAATACAATTAAAAAACCGACCTTATAAGTTAGATAAACTAACAAATATAAGGTCGGTTTTATATGAAATAAAATTCTATAATCTGAGATTTTGTTTTCGGAATTCTCTTGGTGAACAATCGTTGATTTTTTTAAATATTTTACAAAAATAGGTTTGATCAGTATATCCACAGTTATATGCAATTTCTGTTATAGGCAAATCCGTATTTACTATTAAAGAAACTGCATTCTTTATTCTTATGTGGTTTATGTAATCAGTAAGAGATAATCCGAGCGTTTTTTTAAAAGTTCTTGAAAAATATGAAGGATTGGTGTTAACATATTTTGCTATATTTGAAAGATTGATATTTTGATTGTAATGGTTATAAATATATTTAATTGCTTTGGTTATCGTGTCATTACTTTCTTCGCGTGCTGTGGATATTTGTTGTGTATCGTTAAATAACAGATCGTGTATATTGGCAAGTAGTTCGTATAAAAGATTATGTGTAATTTGTTCTGAAAAAGGTGTGCTTTTTTTATATTCGTTCTGAATTTTTGAAAAAAGTGAAAAAAACTTTTTCTTATACGCAGTGGGGATTACGACATGATTGTATTCAAAGCATTCCTTAAACATTTCAGAGCTTTTGCCAAGCCTATCAAATGCTTCCTCGGCGATATATATTTTTATATTGTCGCCATAAGGATTTTTAATACGTTTTGTCATATGGAGTTTGTTTTTTTTGATAAGAACAATATCTCCTGTCGATATATCAAAAAAGTCATAATCAATAAGATAACGCCTCTCTCCCGAAAACAAATAATATATTTCATAGCAACTATGATAGTGGAAATCGCCCATTTCAAGACTTAAATCTTCAGTGTAATTTTTTTCCTGAAATGCGATATCTGTGCAATTTACACGGTCTAAAGCAGCACTTCTTCCCATAAAAATCTCCCTTTTTATGTCATGTTTTTTATGTAAAATTTAATTCTTTTGTTTTAATAATATAACAAAAAAATATCATTGTCAACAAAAAGGTAAAAATATTCCAAGTTTCTGTAAATATATACATAGTAAATAAGCGTAAAAAAAATTATAATAATGATATATGGTGTGTTATAAGGTTCATTTTTGTAATTAAAATAATTATATATCTTAAATATTCTAATTTGATAACAGCTATAAATCAAAGCAAGTGCTTTAAGATTTTAGGAGGAAAAATGTATAACGTAATAGATTTCGGGGCAAAAAATGATGGGATAACAAATTCGACTTTTGCTTTTAAGGCAGCAGTTGATAAGTGTGTTGAAGATGGTGGAGGAGTAGTATACATTCCTCACGGTACATATGTATTAGCATCCATTCAGGTTTTTAGCAATATACATTTTGTTTTTGAACCTGGTGTGAAAATTTTGGGAAGCCTTAATCCGGATGACTTTGACCCAAGAGAAGATATTGACTATCCTCTCTATCAGGATTATTCACACTCGTATTTCCATCGTGCAATGTTTTGGGCAGAGGATGCAGAAAATGTGTCGTTTAGCGGGCTTGGTACAATTGATATGCGAGAAGTATGGGAAAATGTTCCGGCAGAAGGCGAAGCTGAGTGGCGTAGTGGTCGTGCTATTAAGATTTTTTCATTTAAAAATTGTAATCATATTGATATATCTGATTTAAAATTATATAACGCTACCGACCTTGCAGTTTATCTGGCAGGTTGTGAAGATGTGAAAATTACCAGATTGACACTTCATGTAAATATTGATGGAATAAGCCCTGATTGTTGTAAAAATGTGATTATATCTGATTGTCATGTTGTATCAGGGGATGACGGTATAGTGCTAAAAAGCTCGTACACATTAAATAAAATAAAGCTGTGTGAAAATATCGTTATAACAAATTGTATTATTTCTTCTAGAATGTGCGCAATTAAACTTGGAACCGAAACAAATGGTGGATTTAAAAATATTTCAATATCAAATTGTTCAATATATGATACATGTTACACAGGATTAGCTATAGAGATAGCAGACGGTGGTGAAATTGACGGGATTACTGTTACAGGGCTGACCATGAAAAATGTTGGTACTCCATTTATTATAATGCTCACTGATAGAAGGCGAGCACCTGAAGGAGCTACTATCGGGAAAATAAAGAATGTAATCATTGACAATTTAGTAGCTACAGGGCCTTATGAATATATATATCCTATTCGATATACATCGTCGGTTTCTTATGAAGAGTTACATAATAAACCTTTGGTTATTTCTTCGAGTGTTGTGGGACAGCCTGATGAAAAATTAGAAAATATCAGTTTGTCAAATATATATATAACAGTACCTGGTGGAGGAAAGGAAGAAGATAGCAAGATTATTGTTCCTGAAAACCCGAAAGGAATACCTTCATCGTTGACGCATGGCCTTGTGTTACCTGCAAGTGGAATATTTTTCCGACATGCAAAAAATGTTTCTCTTAGAAATATTAACATTTTTACAATTGATGATGATTTAAGAGAAGAAATGGTATTTGATGATGTTGAAAATCTGAAAATATATAATTAGAACGATGTGAATTAGATATAGGAGGAAACATGAATATAAAACCAGTAGATGACAAAACCTTGCTCGAAGCGATTGAAGATTTAGGCAATTTTTTTAATATTCCTGATTGTTATACTGTATATGCCCAAAAAGGCGAAAAACTTACTATCAAATATAAGGAAAAAAATATCTATATAACCTATTTACATAGATCATCTTTTTTAAGAGCATTAACTTTAGTCTCACTTGCTTTTTTGAAAAATGAATTTAAGGATACTGAAGAAACCATTTATTTTAATGAGTGCGGAGTTATGCTTGATTTATCAAGAAACGGTGTTATGACAGTAGATGCAATAAAAAGATATGCAACTTCCATGGCTCTTATGGGGCTTAATCAACTTTATATGTATATGGAAGATACTTACGAGGTTGAAGGATATCCTTATTTTGGTTATATGAGAGGAAGATACACATATAGCGAACTTAAAGAAATTGATGATTATTGTTATAAAATCGGAATTGAGGTTATACCTCATATTCAGGTTTTAGGGCATATGGAGCAATATCTTAAGTGGGATGAAGGAATTAAGTACAGAGATACGGTTAACATACTTCTTTCTGATGACGAAGATACCTATGATTTTATAAAAGCACTTATAAAAAATGCTTCCAAACCTTTCAGAACAAAGAAAATTCATCTTGGAATGGACGAAGCGGGATATCTTGGCACGGGCGTTTATTATAAAAAGCACGGTCCCTGTGACAGAAAAGAAATTTTATTAAAGCATCTTAAAAGGGTTTGCAAAATAGCCGAAAACGAAGGACTTACGCCGGTTATTTACGGGGATACAATATATTCGGTAACACAAGGCGGAGGTGCTACAGGCGAAGGCGAGGAAAGAGAACTTAATGCTGATGTTATAAGTGAACTTCCCAAAAATTTAATTCCAGTTTACTGGAATTATTATTCTGAAGATTATAATGTGTATGAAAAAATTCTAAAGAGTTATAAGAAAATAAGTGATGACCTTATTTTCTGGGGAGGAATCTGGAACTGGCTCGGATTTGTAAATGATGGGATAATGACAGAGAGACTTTCAGAACCTGCTTTAAGAGCCTGTAAAAACATAGGGATAAAAACAGTGATAGGCAGTATCTGGGCAGATGACGGGAACGAAAGTAATCATTTTTATAGCCTACAGGGAGCAATGTACTATGCTGAGCAGATGTATAACGAAACTGTCGATTATAAAAAAATGGAAGAACTTTTCTCATACATAGTTAAAACTGACTATCAGGCTTTTATGGATATGTCACTTTTCCATAACGATTATGATAATTTTAATGATTATAAAACATATCACGACAGATATTTCGGCAAAAGATATTTCTGGGCGGATATTCTCATAGGGCTTTTAGATGAAGATTTAAATAAAAAACCGATGTCAGAATATTATAAAAATCTTTCCGTAATATACAAAAATTATGTTGATAAAAAAGATTTATGGTTTGATAAGCATTTGATGGTATATGAATTTATAAACACACTTTCAAAGAAATGCTATATCCTTGAAAATCTAAAAAAAGCCTATGACAACAAAGATGTAAGGACGCTGAAGGTTCTATGCGATGAGGAACTTCCGAAACTTAAAAAAATGTATGAAAATACCGCCATGCTTCATGAAAAAGAATGGCGTAAAGATTATAAACCATTCGGATTTGAAGTTCTTGATGCGAGATATGGAATGATATTAAAGCGAATTGACACTGCGATTAAAATATTAAAAGATTATCTTAATAACAAAACAAATGTTATATATGAACTTGAAGAAAAAAGACTTCTTCACAGATGTGAAGGCAGGCAAAGACGGTATAAAGGCATATTTACCGCTTCGGATATTATATGAAACTGTTTTTTGAAATTGTTAAATACGAAAGGAACTAATTATATGTCAGTAAAAAGAGAAAAAATGAGAGTTGCAATAGTTGGCTGTGGAAGTTTCGCCAATAATTTTGTACCGCTTTTTAAGGCCCATCCTGTAGTGGAAAAAGTATATGTATGCGATGTTTTAAAAGAAAGAGCGAGAGAATATGCTTTGAAATATGAAGTTGAAACTATAGATAGTTTTGAAGATGTGCTTAATTCAGAGGAAGTAAATGCAGTCGCTATCTTTACTCAAAGATATATGCATGGTGAAATGGTAATTAAAGCATTGAAAGCAGGAAAGCATGTTTACAGTGCGGTTCCATGTTCTGTTAACATTGATGAAATTATAGAAATAGAAAAACTTGTTCGTGAAACGAGATTGACATATTCAATGGGAGAAACAGGATTTTATCGTGCAGCTGCAATTTTCATAAGAAAGGAAATGGCTAAGAATACATTTGGTAAATTCTGTTATGGAGAAGCACACTATAATCACGATTTAAGGAATATGATTACACCATTTACTCATTCAGGCGGAAATGATTGGAAAAAATATGCGGGTATTCCTCCGATGTATTATCCTACTCACTCTACTGCTATGGTTTTAAGCGCAATGCCTGGTGTATATGCCACTAAGGTGACTGCTTTAGGATGTAAGGTTGAACCTATTGACGGAGTATATGGAGAAAATGGAGAAAATTTTTATAACAATCCATTTTCTAACACAACAATGCTCTTAGAACTGTCAAATGGTGGCATAGCACGAATTAGTGAAAACAGATGTGTTGGTTGGAGAGCACCTGAAACTTATGTTTCTCAGTTTTACGGAACAGACGGCGGATATGAATTTTCGGTCGCAAAGCACCATCTTGCTGTATGGAATAAAGATGATGTGGCAAAAAATACCCACGACCCTATAAGAGTTGTTATGAAAGATGTAACAAAAGAACTTATGCCAAAGAGTGTATATGAAGAAATATGCAGTGATTATGATAAAGCAATACAAAGTATTGCGGACGGCGCAGGGTATAATGATGTATCTCCAATTCAGCCTGTTGAAAGACTTCCGAAAGAATTCAAAGACATTCATAATGGCCATAACGGAACACATCATTTCCTAATCGACGACTTCTGCCGTGCATATGAAACAAGAAAATTATCTCCTACAAACATCTGGGAGGTAGCAAGATGGAATATTCCGGGGCTTTTAGCACATCAGTCTGCATTGCAGGGTGGAAAACCAATAGATGTTATTGATCTTGGGAATCCGCCTGAAGACTGGGAAGTACTCAGTTGGGAATTTTAGTGAAAATATAAGTTCGGAATTTTACACTTTTACGCCAAAATATACCATTTGAAAATTAAAAGCTAAAGTGTATAATCAAAATATAAGATTAGTATTATGAAAAAGGAGATGTCTTAATGGCTGATTGCGGAAGAGATTTCTTTAAAATAACTAAAATAGATTCCATTTCCTGTTTTGATTTGTCAAAGAACCAGACTGACCTCTCTTTTTCTCATAAATGGGTTATGATATTTTTTAAAAGTGGCGGAAAACACTTTTTTGTTAATAATAAAAAATATATAGTACATGATTCTTGTGTGTATTTTTTCCCTTTTGAAAAAGTTAATATACGAACTGATTTAAATGTTGAAACAACAGGAAAAATGTATGTTATATCAATGAATATTAAGTTGTATAAAGAATGTAATTTTCAGTGTGAAATATATTCTCCTAAATACAATTATCTTATTACTTTTATTGAAAGAGAAATAAAGAAAGCATTTTCTTTCAAAAATGGAAACACAATAACTGATTTCAGTGTTAAGGACAGTTATTTTCTTGGTGCTGCACAGGTGATTTCAATATATATTGAACAGTATCTTATAAGTTTTCTTGAAAAAAATCAATATAAAGGAGAATGAAAAATATGAAAAGAATAATTTCAATGGCAATTTGCCTTATTATGATTTTATCACTTATTCAGTTACCTGCTTTTGCAGATGATACAGGTTAACAATTACAAATTGTTATAATAAAGGTACAGTCAATGCAGATTATGCCGCAGGAATAATATGTAATTTAGGAGCAGACAGTAATTCGAGTATATACAAAATAACTAATTGTTATAATGTGGGAAG